>NZ_JBAWTG010000298.1:0-2374 GCF_037106235.1 Methylobacterium nigriterrae
GTGGCGATCCGACGTCGACCACGATCTCACATCTCGACAGGAGCAGCCGCCTTCAGCCGAACCGCGGCCTGACCCCAATCACCCCATCTGTCCGAGTAACGGGGTTTGGCGCCAGGGTTGTGGCTGCGCAAGGGCTTCGGGTTCGCTGGCGTGTGGACCGTCGCGAGCAGAACCAGCTGCTGGCGGTCTGCTTCGGATTTCCAGTGGTTAACAAAGTCTGAAACGAGGCCGACGCAGCCTCTACGGCGGCTGACGCCCGCGTTTGCGACAGGCCCGTTGCGGCTGCCGGAACGGGCCAGCGGGCGAACGTCACGCGGAGCCCTGCAGCCGCCGCAGCATCGCGTCCGAGAACGCGAGGCGGTGCGCAAAGCCGAGCATTCGCGGCCCGTTCACCAGCCGGGTGATCTCGGCGATGTCCCAGCCATCGGCGTAGGGCAGGCAGCGGTGGCTGGCGAGGTACCAGCAGCCAGACATCGCAGCGCCCTCGGCGGTCTCGCAGTAGGCGGCCGCCGCCTCGACCGACTGGTCGGTGGTCGCCGCAAAGGCCGCGTAGGCGTCCTTGCCGGTGATCTGGATCAGGCCGCGCCCGCGGTAGCGCCAGCCGTCGCCCGAGGCCTCGTCGCCATTGCCGAGGCGGCTGGCGTAGACGCGGTTCGCAAGCTTCTCGGGGTTACGCAGGTAGCCCTCCGCCTCGGTGGCGTCGCGGAAGTGTGGGCCGAAGGCGGCCATTACCGCCTCGACGTGGGTGTAGTAGAGGTCCTCAGAGATCTCCCTGAGGTCGGGCCCCGCCTCGACCAGGAACTGGCCGAGCGCCGCGGCCTTCCGCCGGTCGGTGTCGAGGCCGTATTTGTCGAAAGCTACCGTCAGGGCGGGCGCCCATTTCGCGGCGTTGCAGCCCGGGGCAACCGCGCGGAGCGCAGAGGCCAGCGCCTCGTTCGGGGCACTCCCCGGTGAGGGTACGTCGTGGGCTGAGGACGGCGGAGGCGGCGCGGGCATGACGGTCGGCAGCGCCGATCGTGGAGAAGCCGGGCCTCGCGGCAGCACGAGCGACATCGAGTTCTCGACGAAGTCTGCGCCGACATAGCCGGCGGCTGCGAGGCCGAGCAGCCGTTGAAGTGTCACAGCGGTGGTGAAATCATTCAGTCCGGTCGCCAGCCCCGCCAGGATACCGGCAATGAAGCCGATCATCAGACTCAAGAGAAGATACGACGCATCAAACTCGCTGCCTTGGTTCGGCATCATCGATTTCAGAGTGCCGGCGTTCTTAAGGCCCACCACGGCGCGCACGCCCTGACCGAGCAGGCCCATCACACCGCACACCAGAAGAGCCGTGAGGGTCTGCGCTCCCGTGCCGATCACCGTTGCATCAGCCATTGAAGAATTCCGCCTCCTAGGTGGGCTACGAGTTTGAGCGGCAAGCCCTAGCCCTGGGTTGCGTGTCACGAAATTCTGCTCTCAGAACGCCACTTCAGGCTGCGGAAGATCTCCGCGCTCACGGGTGTGGTTGGGTGCCGAAAAAGGTTGCAACAGGCCCGGACCGCGCTCAGTGCCGAGGCCCCGCCGTCGCAGAGCACATCACGTCGCACGGGAACATCGCGGGTGATGCGCGAGCGCGCGGCGCTCCGAGCGGCGTTCGTGATCGACGATAAATTTACTGCATCAGCCATAGTGGCTTCCCGCAGACGCTCAGACCATGCACCTAAAGCGTGGACGCGAGATGAGACTAATGTACGTTACCGTCTCATTCGGGGTCCGATATATTCATGATCCCACGTTGTATAAGCTGCATCAAGGTGATGAGGTGTCTGTCTTAACGCTGACCGCGGTCTAATTGAGTCATAGAGCTCAATCGCTGCACGGCCGCAGGCTGCCGACCCCGGGCGCGCAGAACCGCTTCGACGAACGCGTAGACCGGTCCACACCCGCATCCATCTCGCCGAGCTCACCGGCTACGTCGAGAGCACCATCTGCAATCTGCTCTGCGGCAAGGCCGTGCGCGACTAGACGATTGTTGATGTCTGCCAAGCCCTCAGGATTGAACCGAATTGGAGCAGGACTGCCATTTCGAGATCGCCGACGAGCGGTGCGGGGGTGTCGCAAAGTTTTTCGGCGGTTCGCCAGGGGCCTACACACCCAAGCTTCAGCATCCTTAAGTAGCACAGAGGACACCCTGAGCGCGCAGAATGCAACTTCAGGCTAGGGCCGAACGTACCTTGCCACGGCTCTTGGGCAACCGGACAAAGGTTTGCGACATGTGTGGACGCCCCTTTAGGAACAAGAGAAATCTTCAAGAGCGGTGTGGCACGTGGTCGGGTGCTGACATGTGTGCGGCCTTTGATGCGGCTCACACGCCGCAGGCCCGGATGGGAGTTCG
>NZ_JBAWTG010000299.1:0-2355 GCF_037106235.1 Methylobacterium nigriterrae
GCGGCTCGTCGGCCACGAGGTGCCGGGGCAGGTCGCCAAGGCCGGGCGCCCCTGCGACCTCCACGCGCCGCCGCGGGCCGCCTGACGCCCGGGTCAGGCCCGGACAGGCCCGGTAAGCCGCCCGCAAGTAGCGGCATCACCTCTGAAAGAACCGGCGAGGGACCGTTCACCCTCGCCGGGGTGGCCGCCCACGACACGGGCGACACGTCCAGTGACACCGCGAAGGTAGGCAAGATCGTATGGCGGCCGGCGCCGCTGATGAGAATCTTCTACCTGTTCGCCCTCTCCGACCGGATCGCCGCGTACAGGGCGAGGTCGTCTCCAAGGTGGTTCGACTAGGCCACCGCGCGGGATCAGGAATTCCGCTGCTGAACATAGTCGATTGGAGAAGTAAAGATGACGGATCGCACACAAGGTGCCCTTTCCGGGCTGCGCGTGATCGACCTCACCCGCGTGCTCGCTGGGCCATTCTGCACGATGATGCTGGCCGATATGGGCGCGGAGATCATCAAGCTCGAACAACCGACTCTTGGGGATGACTCGCGCCACTTTGCGCCATTCCTGAATGGCGAAAGCGCCTATTATATGAACTTAAATCGGAACAAGAAGGGTATCACCCTCAACCTCAAAGGCAAAGGGCGCGATATCTTTCTTGATTTGGTGAAAACCGCCGATGTTGTAGTCGAGAACTACCGGCCTGGCACCATGGATAGGCTTGGACTTGGCTACGAAATCCTAAAGGAGGTCAACCCTCGGTTGGTCTACGGTGCAGTTTCCGGTTTTGGCGATACGGGACCTTACCGACTGCGCCCGGGGTACGACATCATCGGCCAAGCCATGGGCGGCCTCATGAGCACCACCGGCTGGCCCGGCGGCGATCCGACCCGTTCGGGCACGGCAATGGGAGATGTACTGGCGGGCCTGTCAGTGACGATTGGGATCCTTTCAGCCCTTCGCTGCCGTGACCAGACGGGAATGGGCCAGAAAGTCGATGTCGCCCTTGTCGATTCCGTTGTCGCCAGTCTAGAGATCATCACCCAGATCTATCTGGCGGAAGGGCGGGTTCCGGAGCGAATCGGCAACCGTTACGAGTCCTGCTACCCGTATGACTCATTCAAGGCACGGGATGGCAATGTCGTCATCGCCGCAGCAAACGACAAGCTGTGGAGCTTAGTGTGTCAAGTTATTGGCCGCCCAGAACTTGCGAGCGATCTAGAATTTAACACCAACCCGAAGCGTGTCGCGCGCCACGCGGACATCAAGCTTATTCTCGAGGAATGGACAACTGCGCACGATGTCGACGAGGTCGTCGAAAAAATGCTGGCCGCAGGCGTTCCATCCGCCCCGATCAACACGGTTGATCGCTTGGTGACCGATCCTCACATCGCTGGAGCGCGAGAGATGTTCGTCGATATCGAACATCCGAAGGCGGGGATGACGAAGCTAACTGGCGCCCACATCAAGCTAACTGGTACGCCTGCCACTGTCCGCACGCCGGCGCCTGAGTTAGGGCAGCACAATCTGGACGTTTTCGGGACATTGTTGGGCATGTCCGCCGGCCACCTCGATCAGCTCCGTCGAGAGGGCATCATATAGCGTCGCACCCGCTCAGCCAATTGCCATCCGGCAACGCCAGATAGGTTTCACTTATTTCTACAAATAATTAGGTGTCTGCCGGATTTGCTTGCCATAGTTCTAAAGTAAACTATTGAGAATAAATGCAAGCAACGTCAATGAGCAACAAAGCTATTATGGTAGCTGATGTAAATACTGATCATTTAGACAATGATAGACGTAAGCGCTGCTGGCAGCTGCCGAAAAAGTAGCATGGCGGCTCAGCGAAGCAGCGCTGTAAGACGAAAAACCCGAAGACGCAGACCCAATGCAATCGGGTCGGAAGCGGATCCAGTCTGTATCCGCGATGGAAGCCCTCACAGAAGGCGGCTCCAACGTGCCCGTGAGCACCTTGCCGGCGGATCGCCCCGCGACCCGCCGGACAGCCGCCCACGCCACCCCCAGTTCCAGGAGGAAACCATGACCGCCGCCACAACCAACCCGCTCGCGGGCACCGAGGACATCACCGAGAGCAGCGTGGTACGCAAGGCCGCTTGGCGGCTGATGCCGCTGATCATGGTCTGCTACATGTTCGCCTTCTTCGACCGGATCAACATCAGCTTCGCCAAGTTCCAACTCCAGAGCGACCTCGGCTTCAGCAACGTCGCCTACGGTCTCGGCGCGAGCATGTTCGTCATCGGCTACGTGATCTGTGAGGTGCCCTCGAATCTGTTCCTGTACCGGGTCGGCGCGCGCCGGTGGATCGCGCGGATCATGATCTCCTGGGGGATCGCCACGGCG
>NZ_JBAWTG010000300.1:0-2342 GCF_037106235.1 Methylobacterium nigriterrae
CAGCGCCTCCACTCAGCCCTCGGGTACCGTACGCCTGAGCAGGCCGAGCAGCGCTGGGCAACGTAACCTCCGTGTCCACAAAAACGGGGGAGGATCACACACGACACCGGCTGGCTCGTATTGAAGCTCAACCACACCGCTCATCTCGCTCGCCAGCATGCGCTCGATTAGCCTCGTGCCAAAGCCCTTGCGCGTCGGCGGCACCACGGGCGGGCCGCCTTGCTCCTCCCAGCGCAGTTCTATGCTGATCGGGCTCTTGCTCGAAGCGGTCCAGTGGATTTGAACCTGACCTGACGGGACGGAGAGCGCCCCGTATTTGACTGCATTCGTGCCTAGCTCGTGCAACGCCATCGCAAGCGCCAGAGCAACTCGTGGAGCCAGCCAAACTTCCGGACCCTGAATGCTGAAGCGCGTACCGTCTAAGCGGCGGAAGGGAGTAATGGCTCCTTCCACCACTTCTGACAGGTTAGCTCCCTCCCAACTCTCGCGGGTGAGCAGATCGTGCGCCTTCGACAACGCGAGCAGTCGCGCCTCGAAGATGTCGGTCTTGGTGCTGTGCTCTCCCCGGAAGGTCTGATGCGCGATGGCTTGCACGGTGGCCAGCGTGTTCTTCACTCGGTGGTTGAGTTCGTTGATCAGCAGGCGCTGATGCTCCTCGCCTCGCACCCGGTCGGTTACGTCAGCCCCTTCAACGAAGATGCCGGTGACCTGCCCCTGCGCATCCGTGATCGGCTGGTACAGGAAGTCCACGAAGCGGTCCTCGGGCACTCCGTCTGTGTCCCGCCGAAGCTTGACCGGGATTTGACTCCCGACGAACGGTTCGCCGCTCGCGAATACCTTGTCCAGTAGCTCGAAGAAGCCCTGGCCTGCGACCTCGGGCAGTGCCGAGCGGACTGGCGTGCCGACCAGATCGCGCTTGCCCACGAGCCGCTGGTAGGCCGCATTGGCAAGGCTGAAGACGTGCTCCGGCCCATCCAGAACGCACATGAAACCGGGAGCTTGATCGAAGAGGCTGTACAAGCGCTCGCGCTCGGCTCGGACTGCGGCTCTGGCTCTGACCTGCTCGGTGGTCTCGGTGCAGGCGCAGAACATACCCGCGATGTGGCCTGCCTCGTCGCGCACAGGTGTGTAGGAGAAGGCGAAGTGCGCCTCCTCCAGATAACCGTTGCGGTGTAGCGTCAAGGCGATGTCGTCCATGTGCGTGGACTCGCCTGCGTAGGCCCGGTCGAGGATCGGCCCTACTCTGCCCATGATGTCGAACCAGACCTCAGCGAAGGTCTTGCCGAGGGCTGCGGGGTGGCGCTGCCGGAGAATGGGGGCGTAGCCGTCGTTGTAGAGCATGACGCGCGCAGGCCCCCAGGCGATGAACATGGGCTGGCGCGAGTCGAGCATCAGCGCGACGAGGGTCTTGAGCGGCTGTGGCCATGAGGCCGGGCTGCCCAGCGGGGTGGCCGACCAATCATGCTCCCGCATGAGTGCGCCCATCGTGCCCCCACCCTTGAGAAAGACTGGACTGGACGAGGCAGGTGCTGAGCTTGGCACCGGTATCATGCCTAGATGTCGCCCCTCTGATTGGTCCTGCTGACCCAGGCTGCGCAGAGCGGCGCGGATGACCTCGCTGGCAGTGCGATACTGGCCAGTTGCGACCTTGGCAGCGATGAAGGCGCTGAGTTCGGGTGTGAGGGAGGCCGTGATGGTGGCTTTTGCTGGCACGGGGCGCCTGGGGTGTGATTTCTTCTTACCCTGCCGCTAGGCTATCGAGCCCGGCCGCCCAATAACCTGCGTTGCTGCCCGTGCGTTTCCTCGCCGCGCCTGCGTTGGTTCGAAGGACCCCTGATGTTCTGAGGGTATGAGGTAGCCATGACTCCCCCTCTGCGCGTGATGCAGTCTTCGCTGTCGCTCTGCTGATGGCACAGCCACAACACGAAACGGAATTTGCTCCCTGCGCAGGAACCGACCGGCGAGCATGGCATAGACTTGTGTTGGCTCTCGCCTCGCCCTGCTAAGAGCAGCGGCCTTCGAGGAGACTGCATGTCATCAGAGTTCGAGCCTGCCCCTGAGCGCACAGACGCAGATCGCTTTCGGCTGCTGGTCCAGGCTGTGACCGATTACGCGATCTACATGCTCGACCCGACCGGCATCGTGGTCAGTTGGAATCCCGGCGCCGAGCGCTTCAAGGGCTACGGCGAGGCGGAGATCATCGGCCAGCACTTCTCGCGCTTCTACACCGAGGAGGATCGGGCGACCGACCTGCCCAAGCGAGCGCTGGAAACGGCTGCCACCGAGGGCCGCTTCGAGCAGGAAGGCTGGCGGGTGCGCAAGGACGGCACGCGGATGTGGGC
>NZ_JBAWTG010000301.1:0-2324 GCF_037106235.1 Methylobacterium nigriterrae
GCATTCGGGCGACGATCTCGCCGTTGCGGTTGGCGGCGCTCATGCGCAGCGAGAGGGTTTCGAGCGAGCGCCCCAGCATCCAGCAGGAATGCGGATCGATCATGGCCACCACTAACGCCGCAGTCGATGTTCTCGTCAGCGAACTGGTAACGTCGCTCCGATCTGCGCGCGATGGCGGATCGTGGCATCGGCAACCCGGAACAAAGAATGAATCAGGATCGCCGGCGGGCGGCACGAATCGCCGCGAGGGCAGTAGGGCTTCTCCAGCATCGGGCGCGCAGATTGTCGGGCGTTGGCGTTGCTTTGGGGACCCTCTTCTTCGCGGCGGCTCTGACCCCGAGCCTCGTTCCACGAACGTCGCTCACCCACGGGGCGCTGGCGGGCGCCTGTTTCGCTGCCGGTTATAGCCTTGGCGTGTCGTGGCGATGGCTCTGGGCCTATCTGGAACTGCCAGAGCCGGAACGGGCGCGCCGAGTCGCAAATACCCTCGTCACGGCTTTCTGCCTGGCTGTCGCGGTTGCCTTCCTGTGACAAGCAGCCTCGTGGCAGAACTCGATCCGCGCTGTGATGAGTATGGAGCTCATCACGAGCGCGCTTCCCTTCCAGGTCTGCTTGACCGCGCTGGCAACCTTCACCGCTCTGCTCGCACTCGTGCGGCTGTTCGGGCTGGCCGCCGGCTACATGGTCGGCCGCGCGGGTCGGTTCGCTCCGCCACGGATCGCGAACGTGGTCGGTGTCTCGGTCACGATCCTGCTGTTCTGGTCGGTCGCGAACGGCATCTTCTTCCGCCTGACCTTCCGGGTGCTCGACGCCTCGTTCCGTGAACGCGATGCGCTACTGGAGCCGGAGCGCCCGCAGCCCGTCGAACGGGCGCGGACTGGCGGTCCGGGATCGCTGATCAAATGGCATGAGCTCGGGCGTGCCGGGCGCGAGTTCGTGGCATCAGGCCCCAGAGCGGCAGAGATCGGCGCCTTCACCGGACGCACGGCAGCCGAGCCAATCCGCGTGTATGTCGGCTTGCGCGCCGCCGACACGGCGCAGAAGCGGGCGCAATTGGCTTTGGCGGAGCTCAAGCGCGTCGGTGCCTTCGACCGTTCGCTGCTCGTCGTGATCACGCCGACCGGAACGGGCTGGGTCGACCCGTCAGCTATGGACACGGTTGAGTATCTGCATCACGGCAATGTCGCCAGCGTCGCTGCGCAGTATTCCTATCTGTCGAGTCCGCTGTCATTGCTCGTTCAGCCGGAATATGGCTCGGAGGCAGCGCGCGCCCTCTTTGCTGAGGTCTATGGTTACTGGACCACGCTGCCCAGGGATCGCCGCCCGAGGCTCTATCTGCAGGGATTGAGCCTGGGAGCCATGCACTCCGAAACCTCGATCGAACTCTTCGAGACGATTGGCGATCCGATCAACGGCGCGCTGTGGAGCGGCCCCCCGTTCGGGAGCCGGCTCTGGCGTTCGGTGACCGCCGGCCGCAATCTCGGCTCGCCGGCCTGGCTACCGGAGTTCCGGGACGGCCGCTTCGTGCGGTTCATGAACCAGGATAGCGCGCGCACAACCGCGGATGCGCCCTGGGGGCCGATGCGGGTCGTCTACCTGCAATATGCCAGCGACGCGGTAACCTTCTTCGATTATCGCGACTTCTACCGTCCGCCGGCTTGGCTGGAGCCGCCGCGGGGTCCGGACGTCTCGCCGCAACTGCGCTGGTATCCGCTTGTGACGGCCCTTCAGCTGGCAATCGACATGGCGATGGCGACCAAGCCCCCGATGGGTTACGGCCATGTCTACGCTCCGCAGCATTATATCGACGCCTGGGTCACCGTCACCGACGTGCGCGACTGGTCGCAGGAGGCGCTCGCGAGCCTGAAACGGCATCTGGCGAAGGCTGCCAGCCGCGCTACGGAGGACGACTCCAGCGATGAGGGCGCTTACCGCAACCGGGGCGGCTGATCTCGGGTTTGGCTGTCTCGATCTGAATGACTAGCGGCGTCGGCGAGCCTGGCAAGGGAAGCGGGCGGAGGAGTTCACCGCAGGAGAGGCTCGGCTGCCGCCAACCTTGATCCTGCATGGAGCCTCGGATCCGATCGTTCCCGTCTCGCAGGCGCACGCTATTGAGCACCTCCTGAGGCAGCAGGGTACGCGCTACGAGATCCGGATCTACCCGGGCCAGGGGCACGGCTTCACAGGAGCAGCGCAGTTCGATTCGGCAACCCGGGTCGCCGGCTTCCTACGGCCTGTTAGCTCTTGAGCCAGTCCAGAGCGGCTGCGAGCGAGAGAACGCCCATGAAGCTTGAAGCTGTCTTCTCGTAGCGGGTTGCGATGGC
>NZ_JBAWTG010000302.1:0-2306 GCF_037106235.1 Methylobacterium nigriterrae
AAGTTGCGTCGGACATCAGAGACCTACATAGCCAACGGCCAGCGCTTCTCGAAGGGGCTTCGGCAGGTGCGTTGAGCGGCGTCTCGACCGGTCACACACACGCCCCACCGCGGATCAAGGATCTTTTGCCTTCGACGGAGGGACAACACCGGGAATAACAGGGACAGAGAGGAAT
Organism: Methylobacterium nigriterrae; assembly: GCF_037106235.1. NCBI lineage: Bacteria > Pseudomonadati > Pseudomonadota > Alphaproteobacteria > Hyphomicrobiales > Methylobacteriaceae > Methylobacterium > Methylobacterium nigriterrae. The sequence goes on from NZ_JBAWTG010000302.1 coordinate 176, forward strand.
AGAATCTCTAGAGAAATGCTCCTGTTATCCCCGGCGAACAGGGACACAACCTGCCCAGAGTCCAGTCACGTTCTCGTCTGGCCCTGTCTGAATGCGGGTCCGCTTCACGGTGCGGGTAGAACGATTTGCCCAGCTCAGTCTCGGTGATACGTCCGAGGTCGGCGTCTCATGGCAGGGTAGCACGGGCCTGAGATGGACCCCTTCGCCAATGATGCCGAGGAGGTCGATGCGTGGCACCGCTCCCAGGCGGGACAGGGCGCCGCGGGACCAATCACAAACGAGAGAAGAGAGAGACGGACAACACCGTTATTTTCCTATTATAACGGGTCTGTTGTCCTTACGGTACCACGAGGATGGCGGCGGCAGCCCGACTGCCATCTCGGGAGCGCCAACCCACGGGGCTCAACGGGGCTGCGGCGGGGTCTCAATCCAGGTCGGCAGGCCCTGTAGCCGAATGCTTTCCTCAAAGGCCTCGTAGCCGACGGCGCCCGGCGAGTACATATGCACGATCCAGGGCCGGCATTGTCGATCCGGCCAACGTCGTGCGCACGGCTCTCCAAAGGCGCGGCCTCTGTCGCCGGCCTACTCGTCACCACCGAGGCGATGGTCGCGGACGCTCCAAAGGAGAGCCCGGCACCTGCAATGCCGCGTGGCGGCATAGCTGGCATGGACTTCTGAAGCCGACCAGCATCAAGCCAACCGGACAGGCTGTTGTCAGGTGGCCTGTCTGCTTCTGCCGTTCAGATGCAGCAAGCAGACTTGCAGCTTACGGACAGAAACCGCCTATTGCACGCCGCGCCTTCGGTAGCCGTTCGGTCGACCCAACCGCCGGCGGACGAGATATTCGCATGGCATGGCGAAGGGGTGGGCAGCTCTTGACTTTGGCGATCACTGGACAAGATTAACCTCGCTTTGGCCACGCACGGCCCCAGATCAACTACGGTCGGCGCGTGGACAAAGCGGGCCATGTCCCAACGGCTCCCAACCCCCGCAACGCTGAGCCGTCTCGACCTGAAGACCTTGCGGCTGTTCGCGGCGATCTGCGAATGCGGCACGCTCAACGGCGCGGCTCGGCTTGCGGCGATCGCGCCCTCTGCGGTGAGCAAGCGCCTCGCCGAACTCGAACGGGCGCTCGGCTGCACGCTGCTCACCCGCGAACCCAAGGGAATGCGCCTCACTCCGGCAGGCGAGACGCTGCTTCACCACACCCGCCGGATGCTGGCCAGCGCCGAGCAGATCACACTTGAGCTCGCCGAGCACGCTCGCGGTGTGCGCGGCTTCGTGCGCGTCCTTGCCAATCTCTCGGCCATCGTGCAGTTCCTGCCCGAGGACCTGCAGGTGTTCCTTGCCGAGCAAGGGCGCATCCGGGTCGATTTGGAGGAGCGACCGAGCGACGGCGTCGTGGCCGGAATCGAGGACGGCGCAGCCGACCTCGGCATCTGCGCCGGCAGCACTGACACCCGCTCGCTGACGGCCTTCCCTTATCGCGGCGACCGCCTCGTCCTCGTCATGCCGGCGGGGCACGTCCTCGCCGGTAGGACCGAAATCGCGCTCGCCGACACCCTCGACCATGACCACGTCGGGCTGCATCGGGAGAGCTCCATTTATGCCGCGCTGCGCGACGAGGCGCGCCGCCTCGGGCGGCCGCTGCGCCTGCGCATCCACGTTCCGAGCTTCGACGCGATTTGCCGCATGGCCCAGGCCGGGATGGGCCTGGGCGTCGTACCCGAGCGCGTGCACGCCCTGCTCGCGCCGCAGATGCACCTTGTCGCTGTGCCGCTGACCGACCCATGGGCGCACCGAACCCTCAACATCGTCGTCCGATCCGGCCCTCTGCCGCCCGCCGCGGCGCTGCTGCTCGACCATCTTCGCGCGATAGCCTGAATCGAAGCGTTCTCCCCAGGAGAATGCACGATGGCGTATTGCGTTTGGACTTCGCACAATTGAGCGCTGTATTGATCGCCTCCAATACAGTGGAGGTACGCCCATGCCAGGATCGAGCGCGCAAGGCTCGGCCGCCACATCCGTACGGGGCCCGCTCGCCGGAATCCGCGTTCTCGAACTCGGCCAGCTGATCGCCGCGCCCTTCGCGGCGAGGTTGATGGCGGAGTTCGGCGCCGAGGTCATCAAG
>NZ_JBAWTG010000303.1:0-2293 GCF_037106235.1 Methylobacterium nigriterrae
GAAGAACGAGACGATCTGTCGGCGCCCATCCTCCAGCTGCTTGTAGCGGCAGGCCCAGCCTTCCAGGATCAGGTTGATGTGCGGCGGGGGATCGCCCTCGCGGATGATGTCTTGGTGCGGCCCGAACAGGCGCATCCGCTGGCTCGCCACGTCCTTGAGCGCCTGCTCGTCCTCGGGGGAGAGCCGGGTGAACTGCCCCAGCTTGCGGATGAGGTGCTGGGGCATGCCCGCGTCCCGCCATGCAGGCTGCACGTTAGGCCGATCGGCGCCAGAGGAACTTCACCTGTGTAAGTGTCGGCCTCGGACAGGATGGCAGAAGCTCGTCCCACCTCACGCGGCAGAGCGCGTTGCAGGCGACCCTGCTGGAGACGGATCGTCTTCTGACCCGTGCCCGCGAAGTCGGGTCTCAGACCCCTTGGCAGCCCTGAGTCGATCGACACAGGCTCGGTGCTGCTGCCGGACCAAGCCCTGCGCATGGCGGATCGTGCTTCGCCGGAAGGCGTTGAGGATCGAAGCAGTGCCCGGAGAAGGGAGATGGCCGACGCTTCCCATACACCGAACTTCCGATCTGCCGCGGCGCAGATGCATCTGGCTGAGGGCCTCTACCGCGACCTGTTTGATCGCGCCCCTCTGCCGCTTCTCGTGCTCACGCCCGACTGCCGGATCGTGAATGGCAACAACGCCTACCTCACCGCGACGGGACGCCGGTGCGATACGCTTGCCGGTCTCGACATGTTCGAGGCATTCCCGGACAGCCCGCACGATCCGGAGGCGGATGGCGTGCGCAACCTGGGCAGGTCGTTTGAGCGCGTGCTCACGACGGGGCAGCGCGATCTCATGCGGTTGCAGCGCTACGACGTCCAGCCGGAGGACCGGCCCTGGGAGGTGCGGTACTGGCACCCGGCGAACTGGGCGGTTCTGGATGAGACCGGCTCGGTGCTGGCGCTCATCCACCATGTGAGGGACGCCACGGCCAGCGTTCTGAAGCCGAGCCCTCAGCCGATGACGCTGGCCTGTTCGGGAGATCCAACGGAAGATCTTCTTGCCCGCGCGGACGCGGCCATGCGGCAGGCCAAGCAGCTCCAGAGGAAGACGCAACGGGATCTGCTGCTCGTCCGGAAGCAGGTGGAAGGGCTGCGGAAGCGGTAGGAGGCCGCGTTCCGATCTCGCCGGCTGGGCGTTACGGAACGCACCGGGCCGATCAGCTCGACATGAGTTTGCCGACCGCCCGCACCAGCTCGGTGCCGAGGATCGGTTTCTCCAGCTTCGGGCGTGAACGATAGTCCGAGCGGTCCGCAATCTGGCTCTCGCCCGTGGCAAACAGGTACGGCACACCCCGCTCCTTCAGCCGGTCCGCGACCACGTAGACCGGCTCGCCCCGAAGGTTCACGTCGAGCACCGCCGCGTCGAGCGGAGCCGCCTCGATCAGCGCGAGCGCCTGCTCGGCATCCGGCACCGGCCCGGCCACCACGGCGCCTGCCTCTTGCAGGCAACGCCCGATATCCATGGCGATGACGTACTCGTCCTCGACCACGAGCACGCGACGGTCGGCAAGAGAGGTCGGGCGGTCGGCCATCTGGGCTCTGAGCCGGGCTGCAGAGACTCGGAGCCTACCGGCTCCGGCACGGGCGCACATTCAGACAGGTTAGGCGAGCGGCATCTCGATCCGGCAGCGCACCCCGTCCGTGCCCGGCGCGCACTCGGTCCGGGCCTGCAGCGCGTAGGCGATTGCCTGCTCGATCAGCTCCCGGCCGTAGCCGCGCCGGGTCACCGTCTTCGGCCGCACGGCCACACCGCTCTCGGTCCAGCTGAGCGCCAGGCGCTTGCCGCCGTTCTCGTCTTGAGCCCGCTCCCAGGTGACCAAGAGCCGGCCCGTGTCGCTCTCCAGCGCGCCGGACTTGACCGCGTTGGTGGTCGACCGCCAGCCCGTTCCCGCAGCGGGCGTCAAGCGCCAGATTCCCGTCGCCAGAGGTCGATGGACGTGCTTCGGCAGCTTTCCCGGGAAAAGCTCGCCGTCACGTCCGGAGCGCGGGTGACGTCCCTGGGCGTGGCGTCGAAGCGGGGGTCTGCCTTGCCTCGGGTGGCCCGCTCGGAGCGACCCTGAGCGGCCGTTCCGGCAGCGGTTGCCGAAGGACGGACCCGATGCCGGACCTACGAGATGTCTCCGGACGATCGTCCCGGACCCGCCAGGTCATGTCCGGCCATGATCTCCAGCGCGCGCACCATCGCCGAGTGATCCCAGCCTTTGCCGCCGTGAGCCGCGCAGGTGTTGAAGAGCTCCTGCGCGGTGGCG
>NZ_JBAWTG010000304.1:0-2254 GCF_037106235.1 Methylobacterium nigriterrae
AGACGGCCAAAGCGGAGACCAGCCATTCGTTCGCGTCGGCAACAAAGCGGCAGACGTCGAACCCGACCCGGCCATTGTGTCGCAAATTCACTCCCACCCGAAACCGGCCGCTCTTTCGCGACGTTGGCCCGCCGAATAACGGGAGGACACCCATGACCGATCACATCGCCCTGAACGCCGGCCATGGCGGCGAGACTCACCAAGTCACCGATGCCGATCACCCGGTGCTCACCACCAATCATGGCATGCCGGTCAGCGACAACCAGAACCAGCTCAAGGCTGGCCAGCGCGGCCCGGTGCTGCTGGAGGACGAGGTCTATCGCGAGAAGATCAACCACTTCGATCACGAGCGCATCCCCGAGCGCATCGTGCACGCGCGCGGCACGGGCGCGCATGGTTATTTCGAATGCACGGAGAGCTTGGCCGACATCACGCGCGCCGACCTGTTCCAGAAAAAGGGGCAGCGCACTGACGTGTTCGTCCGCTTCTCCACGGTTGCAGGTGGCGCCGGCTCGATCGACACGCCCCGCGACGTGCGCGGCTTCGCGGTCAAGTTCTACACACGCGAAGGCAACTGGGACTTGGTCGGCAACAACATTCCGATCTTCTTCATCCAGGATGCAATCAAGTTTCCCGACTTAGTCCACTCCGTGAAGATGGAAGCCGACCGCGGCTATCCGCAGGCGGCGACCGCGCACGACACCTTCTGGGACTTCATTAGCCTGATGCCGGAAGCGACCCACATGGCGATGTGGATCATGTCGGATCGGACGCTGCCCAAGAGTTTCGCGACGATGGAGGGCTTCGGCATCCACACCTTCCGCTTCGTCAACAAGGAGGGAAGGTCCACCTTCGTCAAGTTCCACTGGAAGCCCAAGGCGGGGCTCGCCTCGGCGCTGTGGGATGAGACGGTCAAGACCGCCGGGGCAGATCCGGATTACCAGCGCCGTAACCTGTTCGAGCGCATCGGCCGGGGCGACTATCCCGAGTGGGAGCTCGGCGTGCAGCTGTTCGACGAGGCGTTCGCCGACAGCCAGCCGTATGATGTGCTCGACGCGACCAAAATCATTCCGGAAGAGGTGCTGCCGGTCCGCATCGTCGGCAAGCTGGTGCTCGACCGCTACCCCGACAACTTCTTTGCCGAGACCGAACAGGTCGCCTTCTGCCCGAGCCACCTCGTGCCCGGTATCGATCACACGAACGACCCGCTGCTCCAGGGCCGGCTGTTCTCCTATCAAGACACGCAGATCAAGCGGCTTGGCTCGACCAACTGGCACCAGATCCCGATCAACCAGGCTAAGGGCCGAGACGGTGGCTGTCCGTTCCTCAACATGCAGCGCGACGGTCACATGCAGATGCAGGTTCCCAAAGGCCGCGCCAACTACGAGCCTAACAGCCTCCACCTGGCGGGCGAGATTGGCGGTCCACGCGAGGATCTAGAAAACGGCTTCAAGAGCTATCCGGCGGAGGAAGAGGGACAGAAGCTCCGCATCCGCGCGGAAAGCTTCGCCGATCACTACAGCCAGGCACGACTGTTCTGGCGATCGATGGATCCGGCCGAGCAGGCGCACATTGCCTCAGCCTTCGTGTTCGAGCTCAGCAAGGTCTCAATCGAGCACGTCCGCGTGGCGATGATGGCCAACCTGCGCAATGTCGACGAGGAGTTGGCGCGCCGCGTCGCCGACGGGCTCGCGATGGAGCTGCCGGAGGCCTCGCCGACCAAGGCGCCCGTGATCGACATGGAGCCCTCGCCAGCGCTGCGCATCATCCGTGGCCCGCGCGAGATGCACACGCTAGAGGGGCGCACGGTCGGCATCTTCTTCGCCGACGGCACCGACGCGGCCGACCTGAAGAAGGTGAAGGATGCGGTCAAGGCGGCGGGCGGCCATCCGCTGACGATCGCACCCAAGGTTGGCGCGGTGCCGCTGTCGGATGGATCGACGGTCAAGGCCGACGCGCAGCTGTTTGGCCAGCCCTCGGTCACGGTGGACGCCTGCGCGGTGATCCTGTCCGACGAGGCTTGCGCCAAGCTCGTCAAGGAAGGCGCAGCGGTGCAGTGGGTGATGGATGCTTTCGGTCACCTCAAGGCGATTGGCCATAATGCCAGCGCCAAGCCGCTTCTCGACAAGGCTGGTGTTGAGCCAGACGATGGCGTGACGGACCTCGGCGGTTTCGTGGAAGCGGCCAAGCAACGCTACTGGGACCGCGAGGCGAAGGTCCGCACGCTCGCTTGAGGGTGGTGATCGGCAGCCGA
>NZ_JBAWTG010000305.1:0-2219 GCF_037106235.1 Methylobacterium nigriterrae
GGTGAAGGCGAGCTGATCGTGACGCTGTCACTGCTGGGCTTTGCAAGCGCTGGGGGGCTCTCCGAGGAGAACCGCCAACGCTTGGTGCAACTCGGCTCCGAAGCGATGGGATGCACGGTGGGCGCCAGCGGTGCTGGGCATTGAATGGGCGCGGGTGCTGCCGCAGGCACCTGCGCCAGGAGCCTCTCAACAGATCAACAGACCACCATTGGGTGGAGAGCAAGATGCAGGCATCTTCGACCTACAACGTCTTTCACCGGAGGCAGCAGCCGGAGCTGCGCTGTGCCGTGCGTCAGGACCGGCCGATCCCCACCTTCATCAGCGGCGAAACCTGGGATTGCGGGGGAACGGTCAGACCAACGGAGCCGACCCCGGCCGGTTTTCGACTTGAGGCGGCAGATGCCGCGACGCGGCTTACCGGCTACTACCTGTTCCAAACCCTATAGATCCGGCTTTGGGCTCGGCATGGCGAGGGCGGCTGAACCTCATTGCAGGCAGGCGCATCACAGCTCCCGCAGCGGAAAGGCGCGGCGGTCTCGCAGCGTGATAGGGGCAAGCCTGACGGTTCCATAACATTCAATCCACAAGTGCTGTTGTAGGCGCCAAGTTAAAATGTCCCACCTGGGCCAAGTAGGACTGTCACACTCCCCTGTCCGCGGGATGGACGTGGGAGGCTGGCGTGGGATGGGTGATGATGAGCGGCCGCAAACAGCGGTCCTGTGACATTTCTACTTTGCTCGCAGACGTGACCTTTCAATCCGGTTGCAACACTGTGACGCTGCCGCTCTGGCTTGGGCGACATTCAGGGCAAGAGCACGCGCTGTCTCTCAAGCATGCACCCCAAATAAAATGATCATAAGATCAGTTTTTCCTGATGTGACACCTTAACATTCAGAAATTTCCTGATTTGCCCATAATATTTATCCGGGACATGCAGACTTATCTGGATTTTTTATCTATGGTTGCAGCCTAGATCACAGCGCCAAGCGCGGCCGATAGTGGCATATGGTCTGGTTGAAAGGAGGCCGGCATGAAACCGGCGGACCCGAGACCCCTGGTGCTGCTGACGGAGGGCGATGCCCTGGTCGGCTTGGACCTGAGCGATGCCGTGGAGCAGGCGGGCTACCGCGTGCTCGGCCCTCTCGATACGACGCGCGCTGCGCTGGCCCTGGTCGAACAGGAACGACCTGACCTCGCCGTCCTCGACGTGGTGCTCAAGGATGGCTTCAGCAGCGAGCTGGTCCGGGAATTCCGCCAATGCGGCGTGCCCTTCCTGATCCATACCGAATATCAGCAGGACGGCTCTCTCGCCAACGAGGTCCGTGCCGAGCCTCGCCTCCAGAAGCCAGCTTGCTCCTGGGACGTTGTCGCCACCCTGGACGAACTCTCCCGAGCAAGGTCCCCCTTGAGATGACCGATCCAACCGGCGTCAGCCGTAACCCATTCATCTGCAAGCTGGAGGGCTTCGTCCCGCTCTCGGAGGCGGACAAGGCCGTGCTGGAGCGGATCAGCGCCAGCCCGCGCTCCGTCGAACCGCACACGGATCTCATCCGCGAGGGTGATGCGCCCGAGGCTGTATTCCTCGTCCTAGACGGCATTGCCTGCCGCCACAAAACCCGCGCCAACGGCAAGCGCCAGATCATGGCCTACCTGGTGCCGGGTGACACCTGTGACCTCGACGTCGCGCTCCTCGACAGCATGAATCACACGATCACCACGCTCTCGGCCTGCGCGGTGGCGCGGATCGGGCCGCAGACGATCTCGGACCTGATCGAGAGCCACCCGCAGATTGCCCGTGCGCTGCGCCTGACCACCCTTGTAGACGAGGCAACCTTGCGAGAGTGGCTGATGAATGTCGGCGGCCGTTCGGCCTTGGAGCGGATCGCGCACCTCTTCTGTGAACTTCTGCTGCGCTTGCAGGCGGTTGGGCTAGCCACGGGCGACAACTACGAGCTTCCGCTCACGCAGGTGGATCTAGGCGACACGACCGGACTCTCGAGCGTGGTTGTGAATCGCACCATCCAGGAACTCCGGCGGCAGGGGCTGATCGAGCTGAAGGGCAAGTGCCTGACGATCCTGGATCTGCGACGGCTGAAAGCGATTGCCGAGTTCAAGCCCAACTACCTGCATCTGGGAGACCGAGCCGCCGGGGGCGTCCACCATCAGGCCCGGAAAACGCACTACGCCCATGGATCGATTGTGCAGTGCAGCACGTTTCC
>NZ_JBAWTG010000306.1:0-2200 GCF_037106235.1 Methylobacterium nigriterrae
GTGCCATCGCAACCCGCTACGAGAAGACAGCTTCAAGCTTCATGGGCGTTCTCTCGCTCGCAGCCGCTCTGGACTGGCTCAAGAGCTAACAGGCCGTAGCGACATGGGCTGGAAGGCCGGCCCATGTTCGACTGCTCAGGTGATACGCTCCAAAACGCTCAAGCCGTGCGAATGGGCCGGGATCGCCCGGCGGTTTGATTTCCAGACATACAAATCTAACAGGTTTAAGTGCCTGGGAAACCGTCGTTTTCCAGTCAGCCAATCCAGCCGGGTAAAGAGTGCTTGGGTGGTCCTTTGGAGTGTTGTCCGCAAGAGATTGCCCGTTGATTGGAACCTTGCATTGCGGACAGGATCTGTCGGGCTCTTCCTGCTGTTCGTTGGGGCATACCTCAGCGGACGAGCTTAGAAGCTGTAGCCGACCCGCAGCCTGAACTGATGCCGCTCAAAGCTCACGAGATCGCGCGGGCCCGCCTCACCAACGGCATGGCCGCTCACCTGATAGCTCCAGGCGAGAGAAGCCCAGGCACGGTCCGAAAATGCGTGGTAGATCGTCGGCCCAAGATAGACCGCCTCACCAGAAAGCCGCTCGAGGCGCAAACCCTCATAGGCGCGGGCGTAGCGCACCTCTCCACCTAAGAAGAGGCCAGGCTGCACCTGGTAGGCCAGTGCGCCAGATACCTCCAGCCCTGATCCCCTCTCGACGGCACCAGACGCGAGCTGCCTCGCGGTGGCGAAGCCGTATTCCACGTTGATGGCCCCGATCAGCTTGCCTGGCACGATCTCACGGTCAGCCAAGAGGCCGATCCTGGTTCCGTAACCGCTCACGCCCTGGCCCGTCAGCTCGTCCACACGGCTCACAAAGGGCACGACCCTCAGGGTAAGGCCAAAGGGGGCTGACCTGCGGTTGAGGAGGCGGTTGCGCGTATCGAGGAAGGCGCTGTCCAGTGAGCCCGAAGTGCGGCTGGGCAGCTCCGGCACACCGCTGATCCGATGGCCGGAGAACGCAAGGCCCGGCGCGATCCGGAAGCTCTCCGTCAAAGGTAGCTTGAGCTGTAGCTCGCTGTCGAGGGCTTGGTATGTCCCGGTTCGCTTGCCGAAGCGCCCGGTCGTTTCGGACAGAAGTTCTCGCTCGCCGGGAGCGCCGATATCCGAGCCTTCGGTGAACCCGAACAGGTGCTCGCTATCAAGCTCCGCGTCATGCCCGCGGTTCTCCGCCGCTTCGCGCTCGTCCTGCGCCTGCACGGTCGCACCCGGGGCGAGCATGAGGACGGCGGCGAGCAAGCCGACGGGAACGCCGATCCTTCCAGAATGCTGAATGCCCAACATGAACGCCCCCACGGCAGGGCGCGGACTATACCTGTGCCGAGCTCAGCCCCCTACAGAGCTGTTCGGTATTGCGGCCGTCCGCTGGGGTATACCCCAACGAACAAGCTGGAGCATGCGCGTATGCATGGCAGTTCCGGAAGGGTCTTAGATGTGGAGCGCGGCCGCATTCGAGGCCGCTCGTCTACAGCGGGCTCTCAGTGGCTTCGGAGCGTCCCGCTAGGGCAAGCCCTATTGGAACGATGCGCCGCTACGCGGATTGACGCGGCATCACCAGCCGTGTCCGAACCCGTAGGCTCTGGTGACCGAGAGAGATGTGCGCTCCCGCCTGCAATGCGAGGGGTGCCGCCATGGTCTCCCCAATCAGCTCATCCTTCCAGTACGCCGGCTACGACGCGCGGATCATCCAGGACGCACGGGACGCCATCGAGCGATCCCGCGAACTGCTGGAACGGACAAAACTCCTGGTCCCCCCGCCGTCACTCGGTGATCTGCTCGCCGACGCGAACCAACTGGTGACCGAGACCGAGCAGCGCCGCGACCGTCAGATCCGCCTCGTCGCGAAGCTTGCCAAGGACGTGGAAGCGCGACCCTACGACGAACAGATCCTACACGAGATCACGAGAACGCTCGCGATTGCCCGCACGCATCGGTCGACTATGCGGAGCCTCGCGAAGGACGAGCGGCCGTACATGCGGTCTGTGCCGTAACGCCCAGTCCGCGACAACGCGCCGGTCGTATCCGAGTTGAAGGCGGGGGGACTTTCGGCGCGTGGTATGACTGATCCTCCTCTGAATGAGTGGACACCTCTGCTACGCTCCCATGGGGGCTGGAAGGTGTCTGATGGGGACAACGAAACGAACGTTCACGCCGGAGT
>NZ_JBAWTG010000307.1:0-2199 GCF_037106235.1 Methylobacterium nigriterrae
AGCGAGCGCCTCGCCCGCCAGTCCAAGCAAAACCTGGAGGCCGTCACGCGCTGCGGCACGGTCCTGACCCAAGCCTACCAGGATGCCTCGCGCAGCTGGTTCGAGCTGAGCCAGAAGCAGTGGCGGCGCAATCTCGACGGGCTGAACCGGCTGACCCAGGCCAGGTCCGTCCAGGAGTTTGCTGCCATCCAAAGCGAGCTGGCTCGCGAGGGCCTGCAGCACACGGTGCAGGACAGCCGCACCATCGCCCAGACCTCGATCCGTGCGGTCGAGGAGGCCAGCAAGACCTTCTCCAGCATGGCCCAGCAGAGCCCGACCGCCGTGCGCTGAGGTGTCACCACCTGGCCCGCGCACATCGGGGCTCGGCGGCAAACCAGAGGGCGGCGTCAGATCGCCTTTACCAGGCAGCCTGGACTGACGATTGTTTCTGCAGTCACGCCGCTCGTAAATTTACAACCGAAGCCGGCCAAGCAGAAAAATAGTCAGATTAGCCGCGCGGCGATAAAACACTTTCCAACATGCTACGAGGAAAACAATGAACACGATCAGGCAGTTGATCCAAACCAGCCCCACGAAGGCGAACGAGCTCTTCACGGCCCTCGCCGGCACCTCGGACAATGCGGTGAAGACGCGCGAGCGCCTTCTGGGTGACCTCAAGACCGAGCTGGAGCTCCTGGCCCAGCTGGAAGAGGAGCACCTGTTCCCGGTTCTCCGCAAGCACAAGGAAACCAAGGACCTCGTCAGCGCCGCCCTGAACGACAACAAACAAACCCGCAAGCTGCTGGCTGAGCTGGAGCAGACGCCCAAGGGCAGCGAGGAGTTTGGCCCGAAGATCGCCGAGCTGCGGAAGGTTTTCCAGCAGAGCGTGCGGGATGAGCGCAAGGAGCTGCTCCCGGCAGTCCTGAAGGCGCTGAGTGACGAGGAGGCACAGGCCATCGTCGAGAAAATCGAGGAGGGTAAGGCCGAAGTCGAAGAAGCCAAGCGGGCCGAGGCTGAGCAGCGCCGGGCCGAGCAGAGGCAAGAGCGCGAGCAGGCCGACAAGCTCCTCGCCGAGCAGAAGGAAGCCGCCGAGCGCGAGCGGGAGAGCCGCGAGGCTGCCCGGCGGACGGCCGAGCAGGTGGCACAGACTGCTGAAGCTGCCGCCGAGAGCTCCCGCCAGGTGGCCCAGAGCGCTGCAGAGACCGTTCAGCGTGTCGCGACCGCCCCTTTGAGCACGGGCTCGCTGTTCTTTGATGCGATGTTTGGGTTCTGGGGCCTGCCGTCGGGTCGTTCCCTGGCGCGCTCCAGCAATGCCTCGGCATCCGGGAACCAGCTGTCGACCCAGGACGAGGAAGTCATCCCGTTGGCGGAAGAGACGCTGATCGTGGGCAAGCGCACCGAGAACAGCGGCACGACCAGGGTCCGCCGCTATGTCGTCGAGGTCCCGGCCGAGCAGCAGGTGACGCTGTATGACGAGAAGGTGGTGGTTGAGCGGCGTCGGCCCGTCACCGATCAAGCAAGCGGAGAGACCTTGACCGAGCTCACCGTCGAGATGGTGGAAACCTCTGAGGTGCCGCTCGTGGCCAAGGGGGTAAGGGTCAGGGAAGAGGTTGTGGTCCGGCGGGAGCGCACGCAGCGTGTTGAGACTGTGCGGGACACGATCCGGCGGGATGAGGTCGAGATCTCGGGCGCGAGCGGGCGCTCCGGCAACAGGCGGGCTGCCCTCGCTTACAGCCGCAAGTAGGTGCCGGTAGCCGACACAAGCGGGCCGCGGTCAAAACCGACCGCGGGCTTTCCTCTTCGTGGACCATTGCTGGCCTTATGGGCCAGAGTACGGCCCACGGAACAAGTCCCCCAGCGCCTTCCTCCGAAACAACGTGAGCCATCGCCGTCGCCGGTGTTCGGGCCGATCGTGGAGCAGATGACAGCGCTGGCAGAAGGCAGCGAGGTTCGCGCTCACATTGTTCGTAGTGTCATGGTCCCGGTGGGCGGTCGGCCAGCACCACCTTCGTCATCCGAACGCCGGCCACCTCCTCGGCGGTCGGCAGAACCCGAAGCACCTGACCCTGACCATTGCGCCAGGAGCCCGTAGCAACGTCCCACCAGCGGCCATCTCCGAGAGGCGTGATGGTGTGGACGCCCCCGACGGCATCAGCGTGCCAGAGTGGTGGTGTTAGAGCCCACTCCAGGAGGCGTCCATGAACCAGGTGAGCACTGTCG
>NZ_JBAWTG010000308.1:0-2196 GCF_037106235.1 Methylobacterium nigriterrae
ACCTCTACCAGGACCACGACACGCCCGACCGGATGTACGCCCAGGCCGGCCTCGACGCCCCAGCCATCGTCAAACTCGTCGCCGATACTCTCCCAGAGCGCAAGGCCCGCGAGGTCAACATCGTCAGCGTGGCGCGCCGGCCGCGCTGAGCGCGCGCGGCCGTCAGACCGCCTCGCCCACCATCGCCTGCCGCTGGCGGTCGAGCTCCTCGCTGTAGCGCTTGAGCGTGTGGCTCTCGGTCAAGAGCCCGATCACCCGCCGCTCCGCCTCTCCGTCGACCACCGCGAGCGCCTCGCTCTCGGTTCGGTCGAAGGCGGCCGAGGCCTCCTTGGCGTTCATTCCCGGCGTCAGGAAGTCCCCGGGGTGACGCACCACGTCGGCGAGGCCGGGCTCCTCGCCGTTCTGCGCCTCGCGGGCCATCGCGTGCGCCTCCGGCACCATCACGATGCCGGCATAGCGTTCCTGCGCGTCGGTCACGATCACCCGCGAGGGCGAGCCGAGCGGGTGCGCGCGCAGGAAGGTGGCCAAGGGCGTGTCGAGGGGCACCGGACGCACGTCCTTGCGCATCAGCCGGCCCACCGTGAGATTGCGGATCCAGCCGACGTCGTGGGCGCTGCGGATGCTCTCCCCGCGCAGGTGGAAGCGCCAGGTCGCGAAGGAGTAGCCGAAGGTCTTGCGCACGGTGAGCGACGAGGCGATCACCGCCACCAGCACGAGGCCCGTGACCGGGAAGCTCCCGGTCAGCTCGAGCGCCAGGAAGGTCATGGTGAGCGGCCCCCCGATGATCGCGACCGCGAGCGCGCTCATGCCGATCACCGCGTAGGCGAGCGGCGTCAGCCCGAGCGCCGCGATGCCCGGGACGATCTCGGGCGCCAGAGCGGCGAAGAGCTTGCCGGCGATCGCCCCGAGGAAGAGCGATGCGAAGAACAGGCCGCCGCGGAAGCCCGATCCGATCGAGATCGCCGAGGCGGTGGCCTTGCCGGCGAAGAGGAGCGCGAGGCCGCCCGCGCCGATCGCCGGCCCGTGCGCGGCGAGCAGCAGGTGCAGCGCCCCGTGCCCGCCCGACAGGATCTGCGCGGAGGCCGCGAGCGCCAGGAACCCGACGCAGAGGCCGCCGAGCGCCGGCCCGAACACCCGCGGCAGGCGCGTGGCGACCACCCCCTGCTCCACCAGGGTGACGCCCCGCATGATCAGGATGCCGAGAGCCGCGCAGACGAGGCCGAGGACGAGGCTCGGCAGGGTGTCGGCGGTGGTCAGCGTCGTGGTGGTGATCGCCTCGATGCCCTCCACCGCGACCATGGGGGGCGTCGGCACGAGGGTGCGGGCCACGACGCTGCCGCACAGGGCCGCCACCACCACCGGCGTCAGGGTGGCGATCGAGTAAGTGCCGATGATGAGCTCGAACGCGTAGAAGGCCCCCGTCAGCGGCGCCCCGAAGGCGGCCGCGATGGCGGCGGCCGAGCCGCAGCCGACCAGCGTGCGCAGGTCGCCCCGCCGCAGCTCGAAGGCGATGCCGAGGCGCGAGGCGATGCCCGCCGAGATCTGGGTATAGCCGGCCTCGAGGCCGACCGAGGCGCCGCACCCGTTCGAGATCACGTTCTGGATCGACACGTAGAGGGAATCGCGCAGGGACATGCGCCCGCCATGGAGCGCGTTCGCCTCGATCGGATCGATGACCGGGCGCCTGCGGCGCCCGCGCCAGCGCCCGACCGCGAAGATCAGCAGTCCGAGGCCGGCGCCGCCGAGCGCCGGACCGAGCAGGAGCGTGAGCGGCGCGACCGCGTCGGCCGCGCTCAGCCGGGTGCCGGCAGGCAGGCCGAACAGCAGCTCGCGCAGTGCCTGCGTGGCGAGGTTCATCGCCGAGACGGCAAGCCCCGCCACGCAGCCGGCCAAAGCCGCGAGGGCGACGAGGCCGGCCTCGCTGCCGCGCACCAGCGCCCGCAGCCGCCCGGGCGCCTGGATCAGGATCCGGCCCGCACGGGAGCGGCGCGGCTTCGCGCGCGGCGGCGTCATCGGGCGCCTAGTTGTCTGGATGCGAGACCTCCTTGGCGGCTGCAACAACCTTGAGGGCTTTCGGGAGCGCGTCCGGATCAGGCAGTTTGGTAACGGGCTTGGCGAGTTCGGGGTTCGCCTTCAGCCGCTCACGCAGGACCCTGTCGGGTGATCGGCCCTTCAGCACACGCTGACGACGGCCGT
>NZ_JBAWTG010000309.1:0-2180 GCF_037106235.1 Methylobacterium nigriterrae
GCGAGCCCGATCTGCGGGATGCTGGCGTAGAGCCCGCGCCGCTCCGGCGGGGCGTACTCGAAGGCCATGAGCACGGCGCCGCCCCATTCGCCGCCGAGGCCGATGCCCTGCACGATCCGGAGGACGAGGAGGAGCACCGGCGCGGCGACGCCGATCTGCGCGTAGGTCGGCACGAGCCCGATCAGGAATGTCGCGACGCCCATCAGCATGAGCGTGATCACCAGCATGCTCTTGCGGCCGATCCGGTCGCCGAAATGCCCGAAGATGACGCCGCCGAGGGGCCGCGTGACGAAGCCGACCGCGAAGGTCGCGTAGGCCAGCAGCGTCGAGACGAGCGGATCGCTCGCCGGGAAGTAGAGCTTGTTCAGGACGATGCCGGCCACGACGCCGTACAGGAAGAAGTCGTACCACTCGATCGTGGCCCCGATCAGCGCGGCGGAGACGACGCGTCGCAGTCCGCCCTGCGCCGTGGCTCGTCCCGATCCGTTCGCTCTCATGATTGCCTCCGCTGGTCAGTCGGCCCCGGCTTGCCCGAAGCGGACGCGTGCTCATGCATGTCGTGCCGTGGCCGCTTTTAGGGTTCCCTGCTCCGGTAATGGCGCCCACTCCTGCACGGGACTTGGCGCGGCCGCCGTGCGGGCCTCCTCGAGGATCATGTCGGAGGCTTTCTCGGCGATCATGACGACGGGCGCGCTGGTGTTGCCGGACACCAGCGTCGGCATGATCGAGCAATCGACCACGCGCAGGCCCGCCATCCCGTGCACCCGCAGGCGCGCATCCGTCACCGCCAGCGGATCGTCGCCCATCTTGCAGGTGCCCGAGGGGTGGAAGATCGTGGCGCCGGCCTCCCGCGCGAAGTCGAGGAGCGCCGCATCGCCCTGCACGGCGGCGCCCGGCTTGTGCTCTTCAACCAGCAGGCTCTTGAGAGCCGCCGTGCCAGCCAAGCGTCTCGCGAACTTGATGCCCGCGACGGTGCAGAGCCGGTCGGTCTCGGTGGCGAGGTAGTTTGCCCGCATCACCGGCGCCTCGAACGGGTCGGCGCTGCGCAGCGTCACCGTCCCCCGCGATTCCGGCCTGAGCTGGCAGACCGAGAAGGTGCAGCCGGACCAGGGATGGGGCTTGGCCCCGGCCAGATCCGCCGAGAGCGTGCCGAAGTGGAACTGCACGTCGGGCGCGCCGTCGCCCGGCATCACCCGGGTGAACAGGCCGCCCTGGTTGATCCCGACCGCCAGCGGGCCGCTCCGCTTGAGCAGCCATTGCAGGCCGATCCGCGCCTGGCCCCAGACCGAGGCGAGGTCGTCGTTCGTCGTGATCGGCTTGGCGACCCGGTACATCAGCCGGATCTGAAGATGGTCCTGCAGGTTACGGCCCACTCCGGGAAGCGCGTGCCGGACCGCGATGCCGTGGCGCGCAAGCTCCTCGGGCGCGCCGATGCCGGAGAGAAGGAGGAGCTGCGGGCTCTGCAGGGCGCCGGCCGCCAGGATCACCTCGCGGGCCGCCCGCGCCTCCCGCATCGCGCCGCCCTGCCGATAGCGGATCCCGACGGCGCGCGTCCCCTCCAGGATCAAGTCCGTCGCGTGCGCCCCGACCTCGATGCGAAGGTTCGGGCGGCGCCGGGCCGGGCGCAGGTAAGCTGCCGCCGTGCTGCAGCGCAGCCCGTGCCGGGTGAAGAGCTGATAGTAGCCGACGCCCTCCTGGTCGCCGCCGTTGAAGTCGTCGGTGCGCGGTACGCCGAGTTCCCCGGCCCCCGCGATGATTGTCTCGATCAGCTCGTGCTTGTGCTCGATGTCCGAGCACCAGAGCGGCCCGTCCGCGCCATGGGCTGGGCTTGCGCCGCGACTGTTGTGCTCGGAGCGGATGAAGTAGGGCAGAACATCCTGCCAGGCCCAGCCCCGGTTCCCAGCTTGTGCCCAGGCATCGTAATCCTCGGCCTGTCCGCGGATGTAGATCAGGCCATTGATCGAGGAGGATCCGCCGAGCGTGCGGCCGCGGGGCCAGTAGATCCGCCGACCCTTCATGGTCGGCTCGGGCTCCGTGTAGAAGCCCCAGTTGAGGGTCTTGTGGAACATCGTCTTCCCGTACCCGATGGGAAGATGGATCCAGGGCGAGCGATCGCGGGGACCGGCCTCCAGCAGAAGCACGCGGTGGCGGCCGTCCTCGGTGAGGCGGTTGGCGAGCAC
>NZ_JBAWTG010000310.1:0-2170 GCF_037106235.1 Methylobacterium nigriterrae
CGTCATCGACACCGCCCGCCTCGCGGGGGCCGACACCTTCGCCACCATCCTCAAAACCATCCGCGCCTAATCCCGCCGACAAAGGCGTGGGTAATTACGCTCCAGGTGGTGCGTTGATTGGTACGGTCGATCTTCACAAGTCCAGCAAATCAACTCGCCATCGACATGCCCGCTCCAGGTGTGAACCGCACTCACCATGCGTAGGCCCGCACGTAAGAGCGTCGATCAAAGCGGGGCACTCTGCCTGTTGATCTGCTCCAAACGCTTGTCTTGCTCCGTCTGCAGGCGCAGCGCCGTGGTCAGTGCCTCGCCGTTCGTCTCCCAAGTATCCGGATTGTCGGCAGGCACCCGTTCCCACATCAGAACGCAGCTGCAGCCAGGAAACAGCGGGCCTAACTAACCCGGCAACGTTTCCACCTGCCCACAAACTCTGCGCTAGCCCTTTTGCGTCAACGTGGCGACAAGCCCGCTGCAACCATGCTCGCTCAGTTGACCTCAGCCGCGTATCGCGCATGGTCGGTGTTGCATCGGCTGATCCGGAGCTCGACAGCACGCGCATTCACATCATATGCGACACGCATGATCTCAAGCAGCGGGGCGCCCGTATTCAGATTAAGCAGCTTTGCTTCCTCGGAGGTCGCCGAGACCGCGGCGAGTCGTTCCGAAGCGCGCGCAATACTGATCCCAAATTTCTCCTGGTAGGTGACATACATCTCCTCTTCCATGACTTCATTCGCCTGCACGCGCAAATCTGGCATGAGCGCAACAGGCACGAAAACGCGCTCAAAAATAGCAGGAGCCTGATCTAGGCTCCGGACCCGAATGATCGCATGCAGCATCGAACCAGGCTCAATATTGAGGCGAGCTGCCTGCTCATTACTGGCCCTCTGCTTACGGTGGCTCAAGACACGACTTGTAGGAGTAAGGCGCCGATTGTCCGGACCGACAATGCGGAAGAACTGGAAAAGGGTTTCGTCACGCGAGTGACGGGCAACATATGTACCACGTCCTTGGCGGCGGACAATCAGTCTATCCGCCTCAAGGGCCATGAGCGCCTTACGCACCGTCCCTTGACTGACTTGATACTCGGCCGCGAGCTCGTTCTCGCTCGGCAGCATCTCGCCAGGCTTCCAAGACCCCGATCCAATTCGCTTTACCAGCGAATCCTTTACTTGGACGTAGAGCGGCTGGTACCCTGTAAGAAGTGAGCGGGGCGTTGATTCATCCATGTTGATGGGCCGTGTCCTCAGAGAGCCTCTTATATATTATACTGGAGGTGAGGACACAATCAGGCCTTGGAGGGGCGGCTCTGACGATGCCGCCCACCGCGTCCCGCAGCCTTCAGGCTGGTTCTGGCACGGGCTGCTTGAAGCCCGCATGGGCCGCATCGACCGCAACATCGAGGTCCTGCACTCGTACTTCGCCACGGAGAACAGCCCGCATCCGCTCGACATCGAGGGAGCGATCCCAACGGGAGATGGCGAGGGTCGCGACGGCATTCCCAATCAGATTGAGGACCGCCCGGCCTTCGTTGAGAAACCGGTCCACCCCGAGTGTGATGGCGATCCCCGCGGCGGGCACGATCGGGTGCGCGATCATGGTCGAGACGAGTGTCACCAGCACCCCGCCGGTGACTCCGGCCGCGCCCTTCGATGTGAGGAGCAGAAGTCCGAACAAAGACAGCTTGTCGCCCCAGGAGAGGTCGAGGTTCAACGCCTGAGCAATAAACATCGGCGCGAGGACTAAATAGAGCGCAGTCCCATCGAGATTAAACGAGTACGCTGTCGGCAGCACGATGCGCACTACGTCCGGCTTGCATCCAAGGAACTCGAGCTTGTCGATCAGCCGCGGCATCACGGCTTCGGATGCAATCGTACCAAAGACGATCGCGATCTCCTCCTTGATGTAGCGCAGGAACTCGACCATCCCAACGCCGCACCAGCGCAGCACGCACCAGAGTACGAGGACAACGAAAACGACAAGCGCGACGTAATAGCTGGCGACGAGCTTCATCAGTGGCAGCAATGAGCCGATACCGAACTTGCCTACCGTGAACCCGATCGCCCCAAAAGCGGCGAGCGGGGCGAGACGCGTGATCATACGCATGATGCTGAAGAGCCACTGCGTCGCCTCGTCCAGCCAAACATTCAGCGTAGGCACGCGCTCGTTA
>NZ_JBAWTG010000311.1:0-2094 GCF_037106235.1 Methylobacterium nigriterrae
GCAGGTCCACAGACAGAGGTGAAGGCATGAGCAAGCTCCTTCATCCGTCAACGCACTACCCGCTAACCCGTCTCAAGCGGCGCGGGACCGGCTCTAGGGCGCGGCCGTAATGCTTCGGGCTTGAGCCGCTCGGCTCGCGTGAATGGTACGAAAACGTGTCACCCGCCGGGCAGACCCGGCGGGAGCATCGCGTGGTTCCGGTTGGACCGGCGTCGTCTCAGTAGAACGAGATGTCACCGTGCGGATCGGCGCCCTTGACCACGATGTCGTGGTAGCTGTGGTCGGCCGCCGAGTTGTAGGTGACGACGTAGTTCCCGTCCTTCTGCCAGATGCTGTAGGAGCCTTCGCTGGGAGCGTCGGTGCCGCTCGCATCGTAGCTGTACGAACCCTTCAGATAGATCTGATCCGTATTGGCGAAATCGTCGATGGTGTCTGACTTGCCCTGGAAGATGTCGCCGGTATCCTTTGTATCGAAGTAGAAGTCGTTGTGACCTCCACCGCCATAGAGATGATCGACGCCAGCGCCACCGTAAAGTTTGTCGTCGCCGTCGCCGCCGTAGAGATAATCGTTGCCCTGGCCGCCGTAGAGCCAATCGTTGCCCGAGCCACCATTCAGGACGTCGTTGCCATAGCCCCCGGAAAGGTGGTCGTTGCCTGGGCCGCCGTTCAGGACGTCGTCGCCATAGCCTCCGTAGAGATGATCGTTGCCGGGACCACCGCCGATGGTGTCGTTGCCATCGCCCCCGTAGAGCCAGTCGTTACCGGCTTGTCCGTGCAACTCATCGTTGCCGGCGCCACCGTAGACTGAGTCGTTACCGTCGCCAGCGAAGATCTTATCATCGCCGCCGTTGCCATAGATTTGATCGTCGTACGAAGTGCCGGTGAGAGTCTCGCCGACATTCAAGCCATTGATGTAAGCCATAACCGTCTACTTTCGAGTTAACACAGTTACATGTCGGTCATAGGAGCACCGCCCTGGGAGCAGAAAGTCGTCTTTACCGCTCCATGAATCCGATCTTGCCAGTGCGTCACTCTGTAAGGTGCCGACGCTCCATAATTAATCATGGAAATAACTTGCGGCTGTGATCGCCGTCACACTGCGCGGTTCAATATTTGTTATTTAGAAGTAGCAAATCTATAATTGTGATAATTTTTACTTTGATGCACAGAAAGCCCGCCGAGTTATTCGGCGGGCTGGCAAGTATCAAGGAGAATGCAGCAGTCGATCAGTTGTGCGGCCCTGTCGAATGCAGGGGAAGCAGACTAGGGTGAGCGAGAGTGCGCAACTGTGAGCGATATCACACAGTGGGGCGCCGCCCGGGATTAAGCCGGTCCCAAAACCGTGGTCCATCGGCGCGCTCACCGGAGATTGCGGAAAGCAGCCGCAAGATGGCACCATTGGAGTGCCGCGCAGCGTTCCAATAGGGCTTGCTCCACCAGACCGTGGCAAGATCGCGGCGTCCTTCGCAGGCCGGGCGTTCTTGAAGCTTCCGACCCTCTCCCCATTCGGCGTTCCCGCTGAAATGGCTCTCCTGCCCCAGCTGGATAGGCTGGTCCGGGCCAGCGCGTGATACAACGGGTGAACGCCGACGGTGATGCGTAAGGAGGCTCGATATGGAAGATCGAGACATGCGAGCGGCACTGGACCGCCACTGGGCCGCCTCCGATGCAAACGATTTCGAGGAGGAGCACAAGATCTACCGAGATGACGCGGTGCTCGAATATCCGCAATAAGGCGAGCGCATCCGCGGGCGGCAGAAGATCCAGTCGTCTCGCGCCGCACAGCCGGACCGGAAACGCTTCAAGGTGCGCCGGATCATCGGCGCGGGCGACCTTTGGGTCACGGAATACGTTCTGACTTATGACGGGCGGCCGTCTTACACCGTGAGCATCATGGAATTCCTCGATGGCAAGGTGGCCCGTGAGACTCAGTATTTCGGCGAACCGTTCGAGCCCGGCCCCTCGCGCGCGCAATGGGTCGAGCAGATGCCTTGAACTCTACGGCCTGTTAGCTCTTGAGCCAGTCCAGAGCGGCTGCGAGCGAGAGAACGCCCATGAAGCTTGAAGCTGTCTTCTCGTAGCGGGTTGCGATGG
>NZ_JBAWTG010000312.1:0-2090 GCF_037106235.1 Methylobacterium nigriterrae
CATCGAAGGCCTGGATTGCGGCGGCGCTGCTGAGGGGGGCGGCGGTCGTGACGGTGCCATTTGGGCCGAGGGCGACGGTCTGATCGGCAAACTGCACCTGCTCGACGCCTGAGAGCACGTCGAGCTTGCCGTCGGCCCGGCTCAGCTGCCAGGAGCCGTCCGCCTGCTGGTGGAGGCCCCAATCCTGGAGCACGCCCGTCTCCACCAGCGTGTCGAGACCCGCCCCGCCCGTGATGTGGTTGTGACCCTGGCCCGCCACGAAGGTGTCGTTGCCCGCTCCCCCGATGAAGGTGGCCTCGCCGTGCCCGCCGATCAGCACGTTGCCGGCATCGTTGGCAATCAGCGTCACATGCCCGTCACCCGCCACCGCCGTCTTGAACAGGCTGTCCGAGCCCAGCTGCAGGCTATGCCCGGCCAGCGTCGAGGTGGCCCCCGCATGCAGGTCGATCACCGCCTCGCCCGTCGTGGCCGCCGCGTTGATCACGCCCCGGCCCGAGCTGTCGTGCAGGACCGCCCCACCCGCATAGGCATCCGTGAACACGAAGGTGTCGTCGGCAGCCGCCGCATCTGCCCCGTGCAGCGCCAGCGTCGCGCCCGTGAACGTGCCGCTGGCCCCGCTCGCGCCCTCGCTGACGCGCAGGCTCCACTGGCCCGTGCCGATCTCGCCCAGATACGCGTTCGAGGCTAGCGTGAAGGTCTGGTAGGCGGCCGAGCCGCCGGAATGGTTCAGGAGCGTGCTCACCGTGCCGTCGGGCGAGACGAGTTGAACCGTCAGATCGCCGACCCGGCCGTGGCTGCCCTGCAGCGTGATCTCGGCGCTCTCGACGCTGATCGCCTTCGTGACGTTGAAGCTGTAGCTCACGCTGCCGCCGGCCGAGAGGCTCTGGGTCTGGCTGGCTGAGACCGACAGGTTGAGCTCGTTGGCCGAGGTGCTCTGCGCCGTCCAGGTCTCGGCCAGCCGCACGGCGGTGTGGGCGTTGATCACGCCATAGCCGGTGTCGTTGGAGAACGACAGGCCGCCGCCGTTCCAGTGGCTGCCGCCGTTCTGGGTGGTGGCGACGCCGGTGGGCTGCTCGGCCGAGTAGGCCAGGATGGTCTTGACGTCGCGCCAGCCGAGGTTGGGATTGGCCTGCAGCATCAGCGCCACCGTGCCGCTGACCTGGGGGGCAGCCGCCGAGGTTCCGCCGAACTGGTCGGTGGTGTCGCCGGCCGAGTAACCGGCGCTGCCAGCCAGATCCGTGGTGGTGATGGCGCGCGCGCCGCCCGAGGAGGGGGCCGAGACTAGGATCGAGGCGCCGGGATTGGAGTAGGCGGCGACCTGGCCCTCGGAGGTGACAGCCCCGACCGTGATGAGGTGGCGGTCGTTGGTGAAGTTCGACAGATTGGCGTCGCCGCCCGAGGCGCGGATGTTGCCGGCGGCCACGACCTGGTTGGTGCCGAGGCCGTCGCGGCCGTGCTCGGCGGCGTTGGTAAGGCTGGCAAAGAAGCTCGCCCAGGTGGGCAGGGCCTTGTTGACGTAGAGCGCGGCGTCCCAGCCCCAGGAGTTGTTGGTCACATCGAAGCTGGCGGCGTTCGCCATGGTGCCGGCGATGCTGGCGGTGGCCACGCCGACGACCTGGAAGGCGGTGAGGCTGGCGTCATAGGCGACGCCGAGGGGGAGGCCGGCCGAGGGTTTGGCGGAGATGAGGCCGGAGACCGCGGTGGCGTGCTTGGCGCCGTCGTCGAAGATGGCGACCGAGACGCCCTTGCCGGTGACGCTGGCCCAGGCGCTGGCGGCATCGATGCCGGTGGCGGTGTCCTGGAGGTTCCACAGGGCCTGGGAGGGGGTGGCGACGGAGCTCGACTTGAGGGCGATCTGGCTGGCGAGGGTGGCGAAGGAGGTGGGCATCGGTCTGCTCCGAAGAAGTTGGGAGCAGAATGGTGTGCTGGGCTGTCAGAGAGGTTGAGATCCGTAGTTAAGCAAAATGTACCGCGAGAAATAGCCAACAAAACCTCAAGTTATGATCCGATTAACCTCACCATCTGGTAAGATCATCTTGTGTTAAGTGTGTCTGTTGAGGTGTCGCCTCGTTAACTGAACGAGTGGTTAC
>NZ_JBAWTG010000313.1:0-2086 GCF_037106235.1 Methylobacterium nigriterrae
TCCAGCTTTCTCCATTCTGCGTCGTCCAGCATCACTCCTCCCAGTCAGGAGGAGCAAAACGCCCGCACACGGAACACGTTCAAGGCCGAACAGGCCGTAAAATGAGCAAACTTCTCAGTGAGATCGATGGCGTCCTCTTTTCTCAAGAGGTGCTGACTAAGAGCAGAAAGCGTGCCCGCAAGAAGAACGACCAAGCTGCATTCAGGGATGCAGTTGCTGCCCTTATCTGCGATCTTACCCACTGTGTGCTTACCGGACACACAGCAGGCATCGTCCTGTCCCGCTCCAATGCTTATCTCACGACACGCTCAAGGTACAGACCAGCCTTTATCGGAAAGACCCTGCCTGACATCCTTGACCTCATGTCTGACCCCAAGCTGAGCTTCATCACACAAGAGATCGGATGCCGGGAAGAACTCTCAAAGAAGGGCAAGCTGACCAAGGTATGGCCCGGGCCTACCCTTGAGAGGCTGATCCGAGAGCGTGAGATCCACCTTGAGGACATCCGGTATCGACCTCCAACAGAGTGCATCATCCTGAAGTCAACCAAGGAGAGCTACTGGGATCAGACCCAAGTCGTGCCCTGCGATGATACCCCTGACACCCATCGCATGAGGTCAGAACTAGAGCTAATCAATGATTGGCTAGGCAGGGTCGACATTAGGTTCGACGAAAGCCTCGGCCAAGTCGATTGGACAGTTGACGCTCAAGACAGATGCCTACGGCGGATCTTCACTCGCAATAGCTTTACCTCAGGGGGCAGGCTCTTCGGAGGATTCTGGCAAAGCCTCAAGAAACAACACCGCTACGGCATCTTCATCGATGGAGAACCTGTAGCTGAGCTTGATTATGGCCAAATAGCTCCTCGGCTCCTCTATGGTCTTGCCGGAGTGGAACCACCTGAGGGAGATCTCTACGCCATCCCTGAGTTAGCCAATGAGGCAGACCCAGAGTCATGCAGAAATGGTATCAAGAAGCTCTTCAACTCAATCTTGTTCATGGAGAAGCACATTGCGAGTAAGCCAAGAGGTGCTGCCAGCCTGCTGCCTAAACGTTACTCTGCTCCAGACTTGGTGCAGATGCTGAAGGGTCTACACCCCGGAATTGCCTCATACTTTGAGACAGGGATAGGTCATCATCTTCAGTGCTTGGAAAGTCAGGTTCAAGTGGAGGTGCTTACGGATCTAAGAAAATTAGGAGTCGTAGCCCTTCCTCTCCATGATGCCATCTTAGTCCCTAGATCTAGACGCTATGAAGCAGATTCGGCCATGGCAGGTGTCTTCATGAGACAATCAGGACTGAATGCGATCGTTGAGCACAAGCCTTGGTACATAGAGGAGCATACAGAGAGTGAGATATCATCTAAGGAACCATATATCATCATGAATACATATAGTAGGTTAATACACTCAAGGTAAGATATCCTTTATAGGGTCCCGTAAGCGCTCTCTCTGCTCCGCTACCCGGCCCTCCCCACAAACTCCATCCCTCTCACATCACCCATCTCTCCCTTCAACACAGCGGCTCAACCCCGCTCAGTGAACGAGAACCCATGCCCATCATCATCATTGAACTCACCGTCCGACCGAACCCGAGAGGTTATGGTCCCTACCGCGTCTACCCCGGCCAAACCCTTCTCTGCACCGTACGTCAGCCCTTCTATGACGGAGCTCGTGAACTCCTGAGGCGTGGCTACTCGCCTGACGCATTCCTCACTATGCGTCACGAAGGGAGCGCCCATCGGTCATTCGTGCCGATCCCCATTGGTCAGGCAGCCAAGCTCACCGTGGTGGAGAACGACGCGGATGGATTGAGGGTCAGAGTCTATGAACCCCGTCCGATCAAGGCAAATCAAGAGAAGAAAGGGCTGTCGTCCCGCAGTATCAATTCTAAGCCGGAGGGCGGCACCGTACACGGCAGCGAGATGTTCTGGGTACATTCGCAGCCTGAGGGCAATCCGAGGCTTTCTGAGCGACGCCACGCCAGACTACGGCCTGTGATCGCTTGAACCACCCGATGCGGTGAGCGTTTCGCCTCTCCTGAGCGAGGAGGAGCGATGCTGTCGGACGCGCAATGGGCCGAGCTG
>NZ_JBAWTG010000314.1:0-2084 GCF_037106235.1 Methylobacterium nigriterrae
ATGAACATCCACGAGTATCAGGCGAAGGCGGTATTGCGGGAGTTTGGTCTGCCGGTGTCGCGGGGTGTTGCGGTTTTGGCGGCGTCGGAGGCTGAGGCGGCGGCGCGGGAGCTTGGCGGTCCGGTCTGGGTTGTGAAGAGCCAGATCCACGCGGGCGGGCGGGGCAAGGGCACCTTCCAGGACGCGCCTGCTGGCGCCAAGGGCGGGGTTCGGGTGTCTCGGTCGGTCGAGGAGGTCGTCCAGAACGCCCGCGAGATGCTGGGCGCGACGCTGGTGACGGTGCAGACGGGTCCGTCCGGCCGCCAGGTCAACCGCCTCTACATCGAGGAGGGCGCCCAGATCGCGGCCGAGTTCTACCTGTCGATGCTGGTCGACCGCGAGAGCGGGGGCGTGGCCTTCGTGGTCTCGACGGAGGGCGGCATGGACATCGAGGCGGTCGCCCACGACACGCCTGAGAAGATCCACACGGTGCCGGTCGACCCGGCCACCGGGCTGATGCCCCATCACGGCCGGGCGATTGCCAAGGCGCTCGGGCTGACGGGCCCCCAGGCCAAGCAGGCGGAGGCTCTGGCGGCCGGGCTCTACCGGGCGTTCCTGGCCAAGGACATGAGCCTTCTGGAGATCAACCCGCTGGTGCTGACCGGGGAGGGGCGGCTGGTGTGCCTGGATGCCAAGATGGCGTTCGATGCCAACGCGCTCTACCGCCACCCGGACGTGCTGGGCTTGCGCGACGAGAGCGAGGAGGACGCGAAGGAGATCGAGGCCTCCAAGCACGATCTGGCCTACATCGCGCTCGAGGGCACGATCGGCTGCATGGTCAACGGGGCGGGGCTGGCGATGGCCACGCTCGACATCATCAAGCTCTACGGCGAGGAGCCGGCCAACTTCCTGGATGTCGGCGGGGGGGCGTCCGAGGAGAAGGTCACGGCCGCC
This sequence comes from Methylobacterium nigriterrae, assembly GCF_037106235.1. NCBI lineage: Bacteria > Pseudomonadati > Pseudomonadota > Alphaproteobacteria > Hyphomicrobiales > Methylobacteriaceae > Methylobacterium > Methylobacterium nigriterrae. The sequence continues at coordinate 934 of NZ_JBAWTG010000314.1, forward strand.
TTCAAGATCATCACGGCGGATCCGAACGTGAAGGGGATTTTGGTCAACATCTTCGGCGGGATCATGAAGTGCGACGTGATCGCGCGCGGGGTGATCGCGGCCGTGAAGGCGGTGGGCCTGGCGGTGCCGCTGGTGGTGCGGCTGGAGGGCACGAATGTCGAGGAGGGCAAGGCGATCATCCGGGGCTCGGGTCTGAACGTGATCCCGGCCGACGATCTCGACGACGCGGCCCAGAAGATCGTCGCGGCCGTGAAGGGAGCCTGAGATGTCCGTTCTGATCGATGCCAACACCCGTGTGATCTGCCAGGGCTTCACGGGCAAGAACGGCACCTTCCACTCCGAGCAGGCGATTGCCTACGGCACCAAGATGGTGGGCGGCACGAGCCCGGGCAAAGGCGGGGCGCGGCATCTGGGTCTGCCGGTGTTCGACACGGTGGCGGAGGCGCGGGAGGCGACGGGGGCGGAGGCGTCCGTGGTCTACGTGCCGCCGCCGGGGGCGGCGGACGCGATCCTGGAGGCGGTGGCGGCGGAGGTGCCGTTGATCGTGTGCATCACGGAAGGCATCCCGGTTCTCGACATGGTGCGGGTGAAGCGGGCGCTTGTGGGCTCGAAGTCGCGTCTGGTGGGCCCGAACTGCCCTGGGATCGTGACGGCGGGCGAGAGCAAGATCGGGATCATGCCGGCCAACATCTTCCGGCCCGGGAGCGTGGGGATCGTGTCGCGCTCGGGCACGCTGACCTACGAGGCGGTGTTCCAGACGACGACGGCGGGGCTTGGCCAGACGACGGCGGTGGGGATCGGGGGGGACCCGGTCAAGGGCACGGAGTTCATCGACGTGCTGGAGCTGTTCCTGGCGGATCCGAAGACGGAGTCGATCGTGATGATCGGCGAGATCGGCGGCTCGGCCGAGGAGGAGGCGGCGCAGTTCCTGGCGGACGAGGCGCGGCGGGGGCGGAGCAAGCCGATGGTGGGCTTCATCGCCGGCCGGACGGCGCCGCCGGGCCGCCGGATGGGGCATGCGGGCGCGATCATCTCGGGCGGCAAGGGCGGGGCCGAGGACAAGATCGCCGCCATGGAGGCGGCCGGCATCCGCGTCTCGCCCTCCCCCGCACGCCTCGGAGCAACCCTCCTCGAACGCCTCAAAGGGTGAG
>NZ_JBAWTG010000315.1:0-2066 GCF_037106235.1 Methylobacterium nigriterrae
TGGCGTCTTCGGCATCCGCCTTGTTGTGGGCGGCTACGACAGCATCGCCGATCGTCGACCGGAACCGCACGCGTGGTGGGCGGATGCCGTGGACCAGCAGAACGCGGCGGACGGAGCGGCTTGCCCCCGTAAGATAGACCGCCGTGCCTTGGCGGCCCGCCTTCCGGACGAAACCCTCGATGGTGGCGGCCGCGGTGGAATCGAGCACTGGAACGGCCGAGAAGTCGATCACGTAGGCTTTCGGCACCTCGCCAAGCCGGTCCAGTGCTGCCGCAACGCTGGCGGCCGCGCCGAAGAAGAAGGCCCCGGAAATTCGGTATACGATGACGTCCGGGTCCGTGGCGAGCTCGGCATCGTACGCCTGGCGCCCGTTGCCGTTCGCGGTGTCAGGCTGATCCATCTCGCTGACCAGCCGGGCGTCCTCAATCTCCACTGCCTGCGCCATGCGGTGCAGGAACAGGAGCGCGCTGAGGCCAAACCCGATGAGAATGCCCTCCGTGAGATCGCGGAACACCACCAGCAGGAAGGTCGCGAGCAGCACGGCGGCATCGCCCCGTGACGCGCGAAGCAGGGTCGCGAATTCGTGCTTCTCGGCCATGTTCCAGGCGACCACGGCCAAGACAGCGGAGAGCGCCGGGAGCGGGATGTAGCTCGCGAGCGGTGCGGCCACGAGCATGAACAGGAGCAGGAAGGCCGCGTGCATCATGCCGGAGACCGGCCCCCGCGCTCCGGCACGGACGTTCGTGGCGGTTCGGGCAATCGTGCCCGTGACGCAGAAGCCGCCGAATAGCGCGGAGGCCATGTTGGCCACTCCTTGAGCCGTGAGCTCGCAGTTCGAGCGATGGCGACGGCCGGTCATGCTGTCGGCCACCACTGCCGAGAGCAGGCTTTCGATGCCGCCCAGCAAAGCAAACGAGAGCGCCGCGGGCAGGACGGCAGCAAGCTTCTCCAGCGACAGCGACGGCAGCTGCGGGGCTGGCAGAGAGCGCGGGATGCCTCCGAACTGGGTTCCGATCGTCCCCACCGGCAGGGTTAGCAGCCAAGCCATCACGGCCGCTAGGATCACGGCGATCAGGAAGGCGGGCCAATGTGGCCGGAAACGCCGGATGGTGAGGATTGTGGCCACGGTCAGGGCGGAGACCGCCAGAGCCGGGACACTGAGCGTCGGGAGGGCCTTGCCCAATGAGAGCAGCTTGGGGAGGAACGGACCCGGCTCCTTGCCCGGCAGCGTCAGGCCGAGAAGCTCCTTCACTTGGCTGGCGAAGATGATCACGGCGATGCCCGAGGTGAAGCCAACCGTGACGGGATAGGGAATGTACTTGATGAAGGTGCCGAGCCTGAGAAGACCGACCACCAGCAGGACCAGCCCGGCGAGCAGGGTTGCGAGGATCAGACCATCGACGCCCTGCTGCTCCACCGTGGCCGACACCAGCACGATGAAGGCGCCGGCTGGGCCACCGATCTGGAAGCGGCTGCCGCCGAGTGCGGACACAAGGAAACCACCCACAATGGCGGTGTAGAGGCCACGATCCGGCGTGACGCCGGACGCAATGGCAATGGCCATGGAGAGTGGCAGGGCGACGATGGCTACCGTCAGGCCGGCCACGATGTCGGCCCGCAGGTCCGCGAGCCCGTAGCGCTCCCGTAGGATAGTGACGAGCTTGGGGGTGAACAGCTCAACGAAGGTGGGCTCACGTATCCCAGTGGCCATCACGACTCGCTCGATTCCAACTCCTCGGGTGACATGGGCCGTCCTCAGCCGGCGCTTGCCCTCGCGGAGCCTCCGTTCTGGACGGGCCCGCGGGTCTTTGGGCTCTTCAAGCGAACGCCGCGCCCGCTGCCGACGCTCGGCAGGTTCTCGCCAATGAGCTCGACACCCGCGGCGTCAAAAGCCTCGACAACCTTGGTCAAGGTGTCCACGACGCCGCGCACGTTCCCCTCGCTGGCTTCCATGCGCTGAATGGTGGGCAGCGACACACCTGACATCTCCGCGAGCTGCCGTTGGTCGATACCGAGCAGGGCTCGCGCGGCACGCATCTGGGCGGCAGTGATCAAGCGCATCATCC
>NZ_JBAWTG010000316.1:0-2059 GCF_037106235.1 Methylobacterium nigriterrae
CCGTCAGGCTGCGGGTTTTTTGCGCTGGACGCTGCTCTGGGGGTTGAGGCTGCCGATGTTGCCGCTCTCGGTTCCGGCGGCCGGGTCGATCTCGGCGTTGATCAGGGTCGGGCGCCCCGAATCGAGCGCCGCGCGCACCGCCCGGCCGAGCTCGTCCGGCGTCGTCACGTTGACACCCACCCCGCCAAACGCCTCCATCATCCGGTCGTAGCGCGAGCCCGCCACGAACACCGTGGTGGCCACGTCCGAGCCCCCCGACGGGTTCACGTCCGTGCCCCGGTAGATGCCGTTGTTGTTGAACACCACCACGCAGACCGGAAGCTGGTAGCGGCAGATCGTCTCCACCTCCATGCCCGAGAAGCCGAAGGCGCTGTCGCCCTCAACCGCCAGGACCGGATGGCCCGTCTCGATCGCGGCCGCCACCGCAAACCCCATCCCGATGCCCATCACGCCCCAGGTGCCGACATCCAGCCGCTTGCGCGGACGGTGCATGTCGATGATCCCGCGCGCCAGATCGAGCGTGTTGGCGCCCTCGTTCACCAGGATCGTCTCGGGCCGCTCCGCCATCACGTCGCGCAGCGCCCCCAGAGCCCCGTGGAAGTCCATCGGCGCCGCGTTCTTGCGCAGCTTGCCCGCCATCTTCGACAGGTTCGCCTCCTTGCGCGCGGCAATCGCCTCGAGCCAGGCCGAGGGCGGCGCCGCCCAGCCCGAGCCCATCCCGTCGAGAAGCGCCTCCACGCACGAGCCGATGTCGCCGACCAGCGGCGCGGCAATCTCCACGTTCGAGTCCATCTCCCGCGGCTCGATGTCGACCTGGATGAACCGCGTCGAGCCCGGCTCGCCCCAGCTCTTGCCCTTGCCGTGCGACAGAAGCCAGTTCAGACGCGCGCCCAGAAGCAGAACCACGTCCGCCTCCTTCAGCACCAGCGAGCGCGCCGCCCCCGCCGATTGCGGGTGGGTGTCGGGCAGAAGCCCCTTGGCCATGCTCATCGGCACGTAGGGAATGCCGCTCCGCTCCACCAGAGCCCGGATCGCCTCGTCGGCCTGGGCATAGGCCGCGCCCTTGCCCAGGATGATCAGCGGGCGCTTGGCCCCCTTCAGGAGATCGAGCGCGCGCCGCACCGCGGCCGGGGCCGGGATCTGGGCCGGCGCCGGGTCGATCACCTCGACGAGCGAGCGCGCCCCGGCCTCGGCATCCATCACCTGCGCAAACAGCTTGGCGGGCAGGTCGAGATAGACCCCGCCCGGACGCCCCGACACCGCCGCCCGGATGGCGCGCGCCACCCCGATGCCGATGTCGGCCGCGTGCAGAACCCGGAAGGCGGCCTTGCACAGGGGCTTGGCGATGGCCAGCTGGTCCATCTCCTCGTAGTCACCCTGCTGCAGGTCGACGATCTCGCGCTCGGAGGAGCCCGAGATCAGGATCATCGGAAAGCAGTTGGTGGTGGCGTTGGCCAGCGCGGTCAGCCCGTTGAGGAAGCCCGGGGCCGAGACCGTCAGGCAGATGCCCGGCTTCTTGGTCAGGAAGCCCGCGATCGCCGCGGCGTTGCCGGCATTCTGCTCGTGGCGGAACGAGATCACCCGCATCCCCTCGGCCTGGGCCAGCCGGCCGAGATCGGTGATCGGGATGCCGGGCACGCCGTAGATGGTGTCGATGCCGTTGAGCTTGAGCGCGTCGATGACGAGGTGGAAGCCGTCGGTCAGCTCGCGCTCGGGCGCGCCGGCCGCGTCGGGACGGCTCGAGGTGGTGATGTCCGAGGCCGCCATGGCGGGCTCCGTCGGGCTGGTGCGGTCCGGGCTGGTGCGGTCCATGGCTGTCTCCTCCATCTGGCAGGCGCCGGCTTCTCGGGTCCGGCGGGTTAAGCCGCGGCGCGGCTGTGCGGCCCCTGGGGCCGGGCGGCGCGGACGTTCCGCGCGAATGCGGTCCGAAACTGGCATACCAGATACCAGCTGTCAAACCGAAACCGCCCGCCGCCCCCGCACCAACCCGCGCCGAAAACCCGCCCCGAGCCAGGCCAAACCCCAACGCCCCAAAACGCAAACGGCGGCAAACCTGCAA
>NZ_JBAWTG010000317.1:0-2011 GCF_037106235.1 Methylobacterium nigriterrae
CCAGCTTTCTCCATTCCACGTCGTCCAGCATCGCTCCTCCCAGTCAGGAGGAGCAAAACGCCCGCAAACGGAACACGTTCAAGGCCGAACAGGCCGTAGCAGGGTCAGCCATTTTGACTGATCGATGCGGGATTGAGCGAGACTCAGACGGTCACCGCGGGCGCTTCGCAACCGCATGACCGTATCGAGCAGGGCTTGATGCGCTGCCAGGCCAGCCTCGACACTGATGCGTGGGGCCGCCACAGCCTGGAGTAGCCGGTCCAGCGCCTCGCCCGCCTTCGGCGATGCCTCGCCATCCTGCATCCGCTCCCACTCGTCCGTGACCACCGCATCGAGATAGGCGGCAAGGTCGGCGCGGATGTGAGACATATCGGATGCGGTGGCCATACTGAGATCGTAGGCTGCGAGCACGCTATCACGTTCCGCCTGGACGGCGCGGACTGCCTGTCTCTGCCGTTCCCAGGTGTCGTTGGCTACGAAGCCGGTGAGCAGCGCGAGCAGCACCGAGACGCAGCCGAAGTACGGAGCTACGACACCGCCGAGACTGAGGCAGAAGTTACGCGTTGGTGGCACGGTGGCCATGAGGCGGATTAGGGCCACTGCGCCAGCGAAGACGAGGGCGAGCAGGCCGAACATCAGCCAGATCGGTTGGTCGAGCCAGAAACCGAGTATCACCGCCTGCTTTCCTCTGCGCGACGGCCCAGCCTAGGCAGGGTTGGTGAGCGGAACGTAAAGGCGGTGCCATTCGTGACGAGCACGGCCCAAACATCGATCACGCCATTGTTCATCGCTGATCGTGAGCTGCTCTATGGCACTCGATGTTCTGCCTGCGATGAATGTATCGCTTCCCGCAAATATACTCGCTCCTTTCCGGGCGGGACAGGCGTTACGGGTGGTACTCGAGGCAGGTTGTAAACCTCAGGGCGGTATCGGGCGGGGTTGAGCGATGGGAACGGTCGGTCATTGTGCCCCAGGCTTTGCAGGCACCCAGCTCAGGAGCTCAGATCCAATGGCACGTATTTTCGTCGTGACGACAGCTTCCGAAGGCGGCAGTTAGCGTAACTCTGCTGTAAATGCCGTGCTGTAGTTGATCCTCCTCGCTCGGGCGCAAGATCACCGCCGATGATGCCGCCGGACAAGCGGTGTGGATGAAGAGCCGACTGTCGGCTGAGACAACCGGCTGCGCCTGTTCTGCATCATCTGCGTATTGGAACTCGTTGTTTGCTGCTGTTGAACCGCGCGACTCTGAGCCTGTCCAGCGAGAGAATTGTTGATGCTGTTGATGTTGGAGCTTGGGGAGACTTGGGCCAGCGCTGGCGTGGCGGCTGCCAGAGCGACGGCGAGGACTCCTAGGAAAGCTGGCGCACGCATGATGTTCCTCCTGGGCAACGTATTCAGGTTTACACTGACGACGCGCCCCGGGGCGGCAGGTTCCACCCCAGGTCGGATGCCTAAGATCCTTGCAAGTAGGGCAAGAAATATTTGGTTTGCCGGAGCACACCTCTGCGGTGAAACGTCAGCTAGGTTGACTCTGGAAATGCACCCGAATGGCGGTTCGGACAGAACAGGTTCGCTTCGAACTCTTGGCTATCTACCGGGTGGTACAGGTGTTCTAGGCGGTACTCGAAGGGAAGATCACCGGAGCGGGTGGTACAGAGGGGTACCGGTCCCTCGCTAACAACCTGCCGGTACCACACTGTCTCGCCCCGGTACCACCTGGGCTCGCTTGGTTTTGCTCTGCGGTACCACCTGTACCGCCTGTACCACCCTACGGAGCCCCGGAAGCATAGCAGCCTGCCTGCCTCGGGGTCGCATGTGCCTCCTCCCAGTCCGGCAGGTCCGATATTCGGCAGACGAGCACAGCGCGCCGATACGCAGCCCGACTGTGCGTGATGCGCCCCACGGAAACGCACCACGCAACAATGCAGATTCTGACGCGATCATGCTGAAACAACGCCTTCGTAGATCCGTCCCATGACGAACCTCAGTCACGCCCCTGCTCGCATTCCGG
>NZ_JBAWTG010000318.1:0-1991 GCF_037106235.1 Methylobacterium nigriterrae
GTGCTGATGCGCTGGCTGGGTCGGACCGGCTCAGACGTTGCCGGCCGGATCATGGGGGTGCTGCTCGCGGGCCTTGCGGTGCAGTTCGTATTCGACGGGCTCCGAGGTGGGCTTATACCCCCGTGACCCGCCTGGCGGGCTCGTGACGATTAAATCGACTTCAGGGGGCGTTCTGGCCTTCTCGCAGCGCCGTACCATCTTCACCCACTCCTCTGCCGCCGGTGCGACAAGCGCGAGTGAGGCTGTCGGACTGCCCGGGAGCCTTTGCCCTGCGCTCGAACCGTTCTCCTGCGGGCGCGGCTCCGCACAGCCTCCGGACGCGGCAGTTGCCTGACGGGAGCTGCATCAAAGCAGTCGTGGATCGGCTGACCGTCCCGACCAGCCTCGCCGACCTGCGCCGGGTAGCGGAGATCGAGCAGCGCACGGAACTGCAGAGGGGCCAGCATGACGGGCAAGCCTCCCGCCACGATGCCCGTGAGCACGAGGCCGGTCAGCATGCTGTGCCTCCGCCGTTCTGGGGGGCGCAGCCGCGCCGGCATCCGCGAACAGGCAGGCTGCCCGCCTGACCGGGAGCCGTCCTGCTGATCCAGAGCTCGGCGACCGCAAGCGCGGCGACTCCAAGGCCGACCATGTGGTGGATGCGACTGAGTTGCGACAAACCCTCAAAGTGGAAGAGCCAGGGCACGGCCGCCAGCCAGAAGCCGGCAGCGACCTGCGTCCACGCCTTCCACTCACGGAAGCACAGGGCGGCCGAGGCGCCGAGGCGCGTCACGAGCGCTCCGCCGAAGACCGCGCTCCACAGCGCGGTCCGGTCAGAGGTTTCGGCCAACATCCACGGCGAAGCAATCAGAACCAGGCCGAGCCCGGCGCTCACCAGATTGCAGACGGCACGATAGGTTCTCGTCTCTCGCCCCAACATCACTGACCCTCCTTCTCGGAAGCAAAGGTCGATCGTCCATCCCTTGTCCGGCGAGCAGGCCCGAGCGGCGCCTGCGCGACTGCGAACGAACTGTATGCGTGGTCTCCTTCGTTCAGGCGGCGACGAGCTCCATCTCCTGCTGCAGCAACGGGACAGCCGCAGCCGGCGCGAACGGCTTCGGCCGCCATGTCTCGCCTAGGCTCAGGAGGGCAGCCTTGACCTCGTCGAGGCGCGATGGCTCGCCCTCCGCCATGCCCTCCGAGGCAGCCACCTCCTTCAGATACTCGTCCCAGGCCCAGCGCTGGAGGATCTCGCGCTTGCACCCATTCATCAGCCGGGGGTGGCCGAGCACGTCCGCAGGCCTGCTGAAGACGGCAGCGGGATTGATCAGAGCACGCTCAAGGTCTGGCAGCTGCGCCCGCTCAGCAGCGCTACAGGCATGGCCAGCCGCCGAGCGGACCGCAGCACCCAGTCCCCGCCCAAAAGGCGCCGGGCGTCGGTTCCACTGCCAGGGTGGGACCAGCCTGACCTCAGTGACCCGCTCAGGCTCCGGCTCCACTTTGTAGTCGAGACCTTGGCGCTCCGCGTAAGCCACTGCCTCCGCTCTCGTGGCGAAGGTGAGCTGCACCTCTGTTGCGAGCGGGTCGTCGCCGCCGGTCCAACCCATCAGCTCATCGATCTCCGGCGGCGTGCGCCGCTCGAAGCTGAGGATCCAATCAGTCGCGTGCGCGCGGCCCGCCGTTTCGGTCGGCCGCTTGCGACGCCGGATGAGCGCGTGCGCACCTGCAAGCCAAGGGGCCGGATTGGGGTCCAGCGGTGGGCGGTTGTGTCCGATGCCGATTACCTGTTCCTGCATGGTTGCCTCTCGATCCGATGTTGCGATCACGATCCGAAGGCGCCCAGATACGCCGCGCTCTGCACGCCGTAGCTGGCGGCGAACGAGAGCAGCGCCGCGTCCCAGGCGGTCAGGTGCGGGCTGTCGACCGGCGGCCCGGCCTGCGTGATGGCCAGGCCGAGCCAGGCGAAGCCCGCCAGCGACAGCAGCGCCGCAAGGGTGATAGGCATGGTCGGC
>NZ_JBAWTG010000319.1:0-1987 GCF_037106235.1 Methylobacterium nigriterrae
TCGCCAAGCCCGTTACCAAACCGCCTGATCCGGACGCGCTCCCGAAAGCCCTCAAGGTTGTTGCAGCCGCCAAGGAGGTCTCGCATCCAGACAACTAGGCGGCAGCCTGGGTGGTCTGCGCGTGCCGGAATCCCTGGCCTTGGCTTGCGGCATGAACGCACGCGGCTCGACCGAGGTGATCGTCGCCTCCATCGGCTTGTCGATCGGTGCGCTGAGCCAGGACCTGTTCACGATGATCGTGGCCATGGCCGTCCTGACCACGCTCGCGATGCCGCCGATGCTGCGCTGGGCGCTCAGCCGCCTGCCGCTCGACGAAGCTGAGCGGGCGCGGCTCGAACGAGAGGAGTTTGAGGAACGGGGCTTTGTTCCAAACCTGGAGCGCCTGCTCGTTGCTGCCGACGAGAGCCCGAAGGGGCGGTTCGCGGCTCGCCTCGCCGGTCTAATGGCAGGCCGTTACGGAATGCCGGTGACGGTACTTCAGGTCGCGTCCGACCCGGCGCCCCGTTCGATGAGGGAAGACATATCCGGCAAGCTTGCTGCCTCGGTGCAGGGCGCAGCGGAAGCAGCGCGTGCGCAAGCGTCGCACGAGGATACAGACGTCTTGACAGTGGATGTGACGGAGCGGCCGATAGATGCACCGATCGACCGCGCCGTTACGGCGGAGGCTGAGAAGGGGTTCGACCTTCTCGTGATCGGGATCGAGCCGACCGTCGGCCCGGATGGTGGATTCAATGCAGATGTGGCGCGGGCAGCGGATGGCTTCGCCGGTCCTCTCGCGATTGTCGCGGCCCGCGGCAGGCACCTGGTTGAGCCGGAGGGGGCACCGCTGGACATCCTGGTTCCGGTCAACGGCACGGGGGTGTCGCGGCGAGGAGCCGAGGTTGCCTTGAACATTGCGCGGGCAGCCGACGCACCGCTGACCGCCTTGTTTGTCGCGAGCGCGGACGCGAGCACCGCCCGACAGCGACGCGCCCGACGCCCCAGTAGCAGTGATGAGGCCGTCCTGAAGGAGGTTGTGGCACTGGCTGACCAGCACGGCGTCAGGATCCGGACCGTTGCGCGGACGATTCTTGCTGCGGAGGACGCCATCCTACGGCAGGCGCGCCTGGGCGGGCACAACCTGATTATCATGGGCGCGGCGCGGCGCCCAGGTGCCGATCTTGCCTTCGGCAACATCGCCGATGGGGTGCTGGAGGCCTCCGACCGCTCCGTCGTGCTCGTGGGCACCTGATGCCGAGGCGTGTCTCACCAGTTCGCCGGCGCTGTGGCCGCAACGCTTGGCCTTTCCAAGAAGGGGTGAGCAGAGATGGACCAGAAGGACACCGCGGAGCAGACGAAACAGGCGGCACAGCACACGGCAGCTGCCGCGCAGGTCACCAAGGACAGCGCCGACCGAAGAACCGAATTGGCAGCAGACCGCACCGTCTTTGCGGCCGAGCGCACCTACGCAGCGTGGGTGCGCACCGGCCTGGTTGCCCTTGCCAGCGGCATCGGAGCCAAGAAGCTGCTGGAGGGGGTTGTGCCGGGCTGGATGATCATCGGCTTTGGAACCGTCCTGATCCTCTTCAGCGCCTTCTGCTTCGTCGCGGGCGTGTGGCGCCAGGTGTTCGTCGGCGCGCCACCTCCAAACCCAGACGTTCCCCGCATGCCGCCTGCGGTCCTTGTCGCCGTCAACAGCTTCCTGGCCCTGGTTGCTCTCACCGCGATCGCCGGCATCTGGTTCGGGTAGACCCCGGACATGCTCGCGCCGGGCGGACTTCGAGCGGCCGCGCTCTTCAGGCCGGGGACAACCGGGGCATTTCTATAGAGATCGTCTTCTCTCTGATTCCTGTTATCCCCGGTGTTGTCCCTCCGTCGAAGGCAAAAGATCCTTGATCCGCGGTGGGGCGTGTGTGACCGGTCGAGACGCCGCTCAACGCACCTGCCGAAGCCCCTTCGAGAAGCGCTGGCCGTTGGCTATGTAGGTCTCTGATGTCCGACGCAACTT
>NZ_JBAWTG010000320.1:0-1978 GCF_037106235.1 Methylobacterium nigriterrae
GGCAGCTTCTCGATCGAGCAGGCGATGGAGAAGCTCAGGCTGCCGCCCTCCAGCAATTAGCCCTGGCGTCGTTCGGAGGAGAGCGCATGGGACCGAATGATGCGTCTTCCGGGGTGAGCCGCCGCAGTTTGCTCGCCGCGGCGGCGCTGCTCCCGGCTGTGGCCGGGCCGCTCCGTCCCGGTACCACGCCGGCGCAGGGTGTGGTGCCGAGCAGCGCGCTGCCGTCTTGGAACGATGGGCCGGCGCAGACGGCAATCCTCGATTTCGTGCGTGCGGCGACCGACCGGTCGAGCCCGAGCTTCATCGTGCCGGAGAACCGCATTGCGGTCTTCGACCAGGACGGCACGCTCTGGGTCGAGCATCCCATGTATACTCAGGTGATGTACTGCCTCGAACGGGTTCCGGCCGTGGTGGCAAAGCGGTCGGAGCTGAAGAGCGTTGAGCCGTTCAGGACCGTGCTTTCCGGCGACCGGGAGGCCATGGCGAAGCTCTCGCGGGGCGACCTCGAGAAGATCCTCGCCGCGACATTGACAGGGATGACCGTGGAGGAGTTTCGCGCTGAGGCGCGGACTTGGATCGAGAAGGCTCAGCACCCGCGCTGGAAACGCCCCTATACCGAACTCGTCTACCAGCCGATGCTCGAGGTCCTGCGCTACCTGCGCGACAGCGGCTTCAAGACCTACATCGTGACCGGTGGCGGCCAGGACTTCGTGCGCGTCTACGCCGAACGGGTCTACGGTGTTGCGCCCGAACAGGTGGTCGGCACCGCCGGGGCAACGAAGTACGGCTACGGCCGAGACGGCAGGCCGATCCTGACCAAGGAGCCGAAGCTGCTCCTGAACGACGACAACGCCGGCAAGCCCGAGGGCATCTACTTCATGATCGGCCGCCGGCCCCAGGCCGCGTTCGGAAACTCGACGGGCGACCGCGAGATGTTGGAGTGGACCGGCGCGAGCGGGGGGCAACTGAAGATGCTCGTGCTGCATGACGACGCCGCGCGCGAGTACGCCTATGGCCCGGCGAGAGGATTGCCCGACAGCAGGGTCGGCCGCTTCACGCCGGCGCTCGACGAGGAGGCGCAGCGGCGCGGCTGGACGGTGATCAGCATGAAGAACGACTGGAAGCGCATCTTCGCCTTCGAGTCGGGTTCGTGATCGGGCCGGAGGCGAGCGGCTCACGATACCCTGGCGGCCTCGCGCGCCGGGATGATCGATCGTGACGCGAGGCCGACGGAGAGCGCTCGCGAGACGCCTGCCGCGGAGCCCGCTCGCCGAGGCGGCACCGAGCTTGAGCGCGCAAGGCGCAGCGGCCCCCGATCGAGCGAGATCCAAGCCCTGGCTGGCGGCCTTGGCCGCGGCGCTGGCGGCGCTTCTGGGCGGGGTGGCGCTTCAGTCGCAGCAGGGCGCCTCCCGTGCGACGCCAGCGCACTCGGATGCCGGCGTCGAGGCCGCCTTCGTCGGCAGCGCGGCCTGCGCGACCTGCCACGCCGGCGAGGCGCAGCTTTGGCGCGGCTCCCAGCACGAGCGCGCCATGCAGCACGCGAACGACAAGACGGTGCTGGGCGACTTCAACGACGCGCGCTTCGAACATTTCGGCGTGACGTCGCGCTTCTTTCGCAAGGACGGCCGGTACTTCGTCGAGACGGACGGGCCGGACGGCAAGCTCGCCACGTTCGAGGTCACCTACACGTTCGGCGTCGACCCGCTGCAGCAGTACCTGGTCGCGTTCCCGGACGGTCGGCTGCAGGCCCTCTCGATCGCCTGGGACAGCCGCCGGAAAGAGGCTGGTGGTCAACGCTGGTTCCACCTCTATCCCAACGAGGAGATCCGGCACGACGACGTCCTGCACTGGACCAAGCTGAACCAGAACTGGAACTTCATGTGCGCCGAGTGTCACTCGACCGGCCTGCGCAAGAACTATGATCCGGCCCGCGACCGCTTCGCCACCACGTGGGCCGAGATCAGCGTCGGCTGCGAGG
>NZ_JBAWTG010000321.1:0-1965 GCF_037106235.1 Methylobacterium nigriterrae
CTGCCCGCTCGCGGACCTCGGGGGCAAAGGGTGGGGTATGCTTCGTCATGGCTCCAGTCTCTCAAGAGTCGGAGCCTCCGGAAAACCCGCTGCGGTTCACGGAGATCGAGGGCGTCCTCTCGGCCCTGAAGTGCCGACGCTCGTATCTTCAGGCCATGCAAGATAAGCCTTAGACACAGACAGACGGGCCTGGATGGATGATCGGACGCGGCTGATCCAACCGACCGCCACGAGACGTACGTTCAGTAGGATGGCACAGCCCGCTTGTCTGGCACCGGGGCTTCCATTCGAAAATGCAATCCGGATGACTGGAAGTCGAACGCGATCTCCGCCTCGCACTGCACCTTCAGCACGCGCTGAAGCAGTGTCGAGCCGAAGCCCTTTCGCGTCGGCTGCTGCACGAGTGGGCCGCCAAGCTCCCGCCAATCAAGAGCCAGAATGCGCTTCGTGTCGGCGCACCGCACGTCCCAGGTGACTTTGATGCGTCCTTCTGGAACCGATAGCGCGCCGTGCTTGGCCGCGTTCGTGGCGAGTTCGTGAATGGCCATCCCGGTCGGAACGGCAAGATCGCCGATCAACTCGATTCTTGGCCCATCAAGCTGGATGCGGGTGCCTCCGGCGTCGTTGTAGGGGCCAAGTTCGTTCTCCAGCATCTCGCGCAGAGATGCCTGCTGCCAATAATCCTCAGTGAGCAGGTTGTGCGTCTTCGCCAACGAGATGATCCGCGCCGAGAAGGACGAGTAGAAGTTCTCAACGCTCGTCGCAGACCGTGCAGATGCGCCGAGCAGCCCCTGCACAGTCGCCAGCGTGTTCTTCACCCGGTGGTGAAGCTCCCGAATCAGCAGCGTCTGACGCTCGGCCGTGCGCTCCCTTTCTTCGAGATAAACCTTCGCTTGGTGCTGCCGCCGCCGGCCCCGGTAGGCGAACCGAACTGCCATCACCAGCGTGGCCGGATGAAATGGGCGTTCGAGCAAGCTCACATTGCCAAGCGTTTCGGTCAGGCGCGGATCGGGCTCGGCACCTCGCAGCGTCAGCAGGATGAACGGAAAATCGGACCACGGCGGCTGCTGTGCGATCCAGTCTGCCAGCGCCTGCCGGTTCTCGGCGAGAAGCGCTTCTTCTGTGACGACAGCACAGCAGGCCGCGTCATGCCCAGCCACCAACTCCGGCAGCGAGTGGCAGACGCGTGATGTGATCCGCTCCTCGGCGAGGATGACCGCTGCAACCTCCGCATCCCGGCCGCTCGGGGCCAGGATCAGGACCGACCCTTGAACATCGCTCATCACTGCTCTCGGCTAGATAGCAGTGATGCCTGCTCTCCCTCGAAAGTTGGAACACCCGTCATCACACCCCGGAAACTGCTCAGAGGCTCGCCAACGCGGATGCCCTGCGAATCGATCCGCAACTCGCGGATCGTGTTCTCGTGCCCGCCCGTGCGCTTCTTCACCACCGAGATCGCACGCCGTAGCTGTCCACCGGCCTCGAAAGTGCGGAAGAGCAAGATGGTGTCGCTGAGGTAGGTGAGATCAACGTTCGCGGCCATCTGCCCAACCATCCCGTGCTGCGCCAGGATGAGAAGCGTCATCACGCCCTGCTGGTTCAGGTAGGTCAGCAATTCGTGCATTTGGAGCAGCAGGTAGTGCTCCTCCGGCAGGGCGTTGTGGTAGCCGGTCAGGGAGTCGATCACCACCATCCGGATGCCGTGCCGTTCGACCGCATCCTGCACGATGGCAGCAAGTTCGCCGGGTGAGATTTCAGCCGGGTCGATCTGCTCGATGCGCAGCGTCCCGGCCCTCACATGCGGCTCAAGGTCCATAGTAGGCGCTTACTCGTGCTGCCTCAGGGGCTCGCCCCGCCATGGTGTACCCGTAGAGCAGGAGCGCCACCATCATGCCGGGATGGTAGGGCGGGTAGCCGCGCTCCTCGGTGTAGGTGTCGAGAATGGCCGAGAGGTCGAGCGCCTCT
>NZ_JBAWTG010000322.1:0-1961 GCF_037106235.1 Methylobacterium nigriterrae
GGCCAGAACCCCTGTTGGCGCCGCGCGATATCCGCCATTGGCGACAGTGGTATAGGCCGCCGTCATGCTCATTACGCTGGTCGAGAACGAGCCCAGGACGAACCCGGCATCAGGGTTGGGTCCAGGCTCAATCCCGAGACGTCGGCTCACCTCCGCCACGTGCTTGACCCCAAGCTCCTGGGTGAGCCGAACGGCAGCGGCATTGCGCGACGCCGCAAACGCTTCCATGAGCGTCGTCTCGCCCCTATAGCCGAGCTGGCCATTCGAGGGCCACGTCGCCGTGATGGGCAGATCGACCACCCGGCTCTGCGGCCCTCGGCCCGCCTCGCAGGCAGCGACCAGGAGCGGCAGCTTCGCCGTCGAGCCCGGCTGCACGCTCGTCTTCACGGCGGCGTTGAACTGCCGTCGTGACCAGTCCACGCCGCCGATCATCGCGCGCACACGGCCATCGGCGGTCATCATCACGGCTCCAGCCTCGTAGGCCGACGGAACAGCTCCCTCGCTGACCAGATCAGTCAGATGCTTCTCGGCCAAGCGCTGGAACCGAGGCTCGAGCGTCACGAAGAACCGGATCGTCTCGCCCTCTTTCACGAACAGGGGCGCCCAGGTCTGGACCACCCACTCGGTGAACGGCTGCGCCTGGATCTTGAACTCCGGCAGCACCCCGGGACGAATGCCGACCTGCTCGGCCCGAAGCCGCTCGGCCTTGCTGATGCGCCCCTGCTGAACCATGAGGCCGAGAACAAGCCGTGCGCGTTCGTTGGCCTGTTCCCTCGTAGCGTCCTTGAGCGGGTTGAACCGGGCCGGGGCCTGCACCATCCCGGCCAGCAGGGCGGCCTCGTAGAGATTGAGGTCCTTCGGCTCCTTGCGGAAATAGTGCCGGCTCGCCCGGTAGAGACCCACGATCTCGCGGCCTCCGAACTCGATCTGGTTGAGGTAGGCTGCGAGCAGCTCCTGCTTACCGACGGCCCCATCGAAGGCGCCGGCGTGCCAGACCTCGGAGCCCTTGCGCTCGAGCTTGCTTAAGAGATCCCGGCCTTGCAGGTCGTGGAACACGAGGTTCTTGAGGAGCTGCATGGGAATGGTGCTGCCGCCGCGACTGAGGCCACCCCGGAGCACGGCAGCCAGGGCGATCAGGTCGACGCCGCCATGGTCCAGGTAGCGCTTGTCCTCGACGGCGATGATCGCCTTCTTCATCACCTCGGGGATCTCGTGCGGCTTGAGCACGACGGGGCAGCGACAGTAGGCGTCCCAGCCTGACGCAGTGCGGGTGACCATCACCTGCGGCGAGGCGACGAGCAGGCGGAGCTGGTCGGGCTTGAGATCCCAGAAGGACAGGGTCTCGGCTGCGCTGGTGCGGGTCGGACCAGCCGCTCCGGCCGCACAGAGAAGGACGAGGCCGACGGCGCGCCGCATGTCCCAACTCCCCGGCCTCATCCGCCCGGCGGAATGCGGCTACAGCTTGAGCAGGTGTGGCTGTGACGAGCCGTCTACAAGGTTGTGACGGTACGCTTGGCGTGAACCGCCTCCGTCGGCAGATTCCTTCGGTGGCCGGAGTGCTTCAGCGAGTTTCGCTCAGTTCCGGTTGTCTCTCGTTGAGGCCGCGCAACGTGAGAGACGTGCAAACACCTCAACGAGAGCCTCGGCTTCCGGACCCGTGAGATCGCTGATGCAGAGAGTGTCATCGACAAAGACGGTCCAGACGCCGTCGTAAGTGGCTTCTTTGTGGATCTGCATGGCTGACCACCTCGCCGGGGCAATGATGCTGGCCGGGCCCGGTTCCGGGTCGGAGGCGCTTCGGACTCCGCCTCACCGCTTGTTGAGATCCGGCAATGGATCTCCTCGTCCCCACTCTGTCGCCGCGCTCATCCGTACGGTGCAGAGATGCTGCCCATCGGCTGAGCGAACCACAGCAGCGAGGGCAGCTTCGTGCTCACCGACCGTGATCACCCGGGCAAGCT
>NZ_JBAWTG010000323.1:0-1960 GCF_037106235.1 Methylobacterium nigriterrae
CATTCGGTGCCGGCCGCCCCGATCGGATTGACGATGACGTCCACGACCCGCCTCCGAGCAAAAGATGATGCGTCGCTTCCTGCCGCACGAACGAGCATGTCAACGCCTTCTCCGCTCAGGCCAGGGCCGACAGCAAACACACTCAGCCAAATAGCCCCACAAGGCCGTAGCAGGCGGCCGCGATGCCGGCCGCCGCCGGCAGCGTCACCACCCAGGCGACGACGATGTTGCTGGCTACTCCCCAGCGCACGGCCGAGGTGCGGCGCGCGGCGCCGACGCCCACGATCGCGCCCGTGATCGTGTGGGTGGTCGAGACCGGGACTCCGAGCCAAGTTGCCAGAAACAGGGTCATGGCCCCGCCGGTCTCGGCGCAGAAGCCCTGCATCGGGTTGAGCCTCGTGATCCGCGAGCCCATCGTGTGGACGATCCGCCAGCCCCCGAACAGGGTCCCGAGCGCCATCGCGGCCTGGCAGGACAGGACCACCCAGAGAGGCACGTGGAAATCGCTGCCGAGGTGCCCCTGCGAGTAGAGCAGCACCGCGATGATGCCCATGGTCTTCTGGGCGTCGTTGCCGCCGTGCCCGAGGGAGTAGAGCGAGGCGGAGACGAATTGCAGGACCCGGAACGTGCGGTCGACCGCGAACGGCGTCGAGCGGACGAAGAGCCACGACACGATCAGCACGAGGAGGAGCGCGAGCAGGAAGCCGAGGAGCGGCGACAGCACGATCGCTGCGACCGTCTTCGTCAGGCCTGACCAGACCACGACGCCCCAGCCTGCCTTCGCCACGCCGGCGCCGACGAGGCCGCCGATCAGGGCGTGCGAACTGCTCGACGGGATGCCGAGCACCCAGGTGGCGATGTTCCAGGCGATCGCCCCGACGAGCGCGCTCAGGATCACGCGGGCATCCACGATCCCCGCATCGACGATGCCGGTGCCGAGCGTCTGGGCCACGTGCAGGCCGAAGAACAGGAACGCGATGAAGTTGAAGAAGGCTGCCCAGAACACCGCGTATTGCGGGCGCAGCACCCGAGTCGACACGATGGTGGCGATCGAGTTCGCCGCGTCGTGCAGACCGTTCAGGAAGTCGAAGAACAGCGCGACCCCGATCAGGCCGGCGAGGTAGGGCAGGGCGAGCGAGGCTGCGTCCATGCCGCTCACACGTTCTCGATCACGATGCCGCTGATCTCGTTGGCAACGTCCTCGAAGCGGTCGACGACGTCCTCAAGGTGACCGTAGATCTCGGCGCCGATGATGAAGGCCATGGTGTTGCCGCCCCCGCGCCCGTGCGCCTGGTAGAGGGCCTTGAGGCCGCGCTCCTGCAGGTCGTCCGAGCGGCCCTCGGCCCGGGTGATCTGCTCGGTGAGCGCGTTGATGCGTCCTGCATGGCGGCCGACGGCGTGGAGCAGCGGGATCACCTCCGCGGTCAGCCGCGCCGCCTCGATCACGGTCTCGCCCATCTCCCGCATGAGGGGCTCGAACTCCCGCACCTCGTAGAGGGTGATCGCCTTCACGGTCTTGTTCATCTGGTCGATCGCGTCGTCCATCGACTGGATCAGGTCCTTGATGTCGCCGCGGTCGAAGGGGGTGATGAAGCTGCGCCGGACGGCGAGCAGCACCTCGGCGGTGATGGCGTCCGCCTCGTGCTCGCGCTCGACGATCGCGCGGCAGTAATGCGGCACGTCGGCCCCGCCCTGCAGCACGCCCTGCAGGGCCTCAGCGCCCGCGACGAGCGTGCGCGAGTGGCGCTCGAACAGGTCGAAGAAGCGGTCCTCCCGTGGCATCAGGGCCTTGAACCAACTCAGCATTTAGTCAGCGCTCCCACCATCCACACGGATCCGCAGAGCCGCATCCACCCCTGCGCATGCGGCGTTGTTCTGCTCAGCCTAGCGTGAAGGTGCTTAAGACGCTGAGCATCAGGCGCAAACGCTAAACTGCCCGTCTCGTTGCCATGACGGCTGC
>NZ_JBAWTG010000324.1:0-1956 GCF_037106235.1 Methylobacterium nigriterrae
CCACCCAGGCAAGGCCAGCCAGCCACATCCGATATACCACCTGCCGCTCCTATGACCGTGTCGCTTTCCTGAGGCGCCTAATAAGGGTGCGTCGGCGCAACCAGTTCCGGGTCTGCCGTTCCACCGGAGTGCGCGAGGATTGCCATTACGCGGCCGTACCCTCCACTGTTAGAAAAGCGACGGTTTCCCGGGCACTTAAACCTGTTAGGTTTGTGTGCCTGGAAATCAAAATGCTGGGCGATCCCGGCCCATTCGCACGGATTGAGCGTTATGGACGGACAATGCTGGTCGGTCAGAGCTCGATGGGCTTGACCCTCGCCTGCGGCTCACAACCGGCCACCAACGCCGCTTCTCTCGTACTGGAAGGGCAATGGACGGTGACGGCATTTCCAGGGCCGAGCTGTCGCGGTGAGCCTTGATGAGTAGGTAGATGCGCTGCATCGCCACCTGAGTTGCTGCCGCCATTAGCCGCTGCCCCTCGCACGCGCTGTCTTGGTGCAACCGGCGTGTGCACTCCTCCGCTCTGCGGATCAGCTGGGCGCCTTCGCTAAGGTAGGCATCCAGCTCGCTGAGATCGGGCATCCGCAGGCTCCACGATGATCGACAGTCGCCCCCAGCTATCCTGATCACCGGCACGCCCCGGTTATTCCCGACCGGCTCCTGCAGCACCTGAGTGCTACTTCTCGCGCAAGGCCGCGAATTTCGCGGGCTGGGTGTTATGGAGCTTCAGAAACGCCCTGCGAGCGTGAGCCGCACGGCTGTCGGCTCGACCGGATGGAAGTGCCGATCGGCGACACCGTCCGCCGCGGCCAATGAGCCGGCTGTGGCGTGCAAGTGAAGCGGAACGTGAGGTGCTCCCGTCCGCTGAAGGGGCAGCATGATGTTTCTTCGAGTGAGCCCGGCGGCGATGAGCTGCCGGGGTTTGCTTTTGAGCGGCTGGATCCGAGCTTCAGGTCAGTGAGCCGCGGGCTTGTTGGCGGGAGGCGGATTGGCGGGAGCGCCGGGAGCCGGCGCGGGGTTGGCGGGCGCCGTGGTGCTGGCAGGGGGCGGGGTGGTTGTCTCGGCCTTCTTCTCGTCCTTACAGGCAGCGAGTGCGAGCAGGCCGATGAGCGGCAGCAGGGTGCGCATGCGCATGAGCGTTCCTTCTTGTTGGCCAGCCTTCATGAGGCTGCAGGTAACGCTAACCTGACCCTAGGAGTTCAGACCCAAACCGGCGATGGCGGACCAATGGGCCTGCAGCGGTCTTGTTCAGCGACTTGGCCACGCGGGCAGCCTCGCCCTGCTGCTACTCGCACTGTCAAAGCTACGTCAGGTTATGTCCGTTGAGGCATGCCTCAGCGGATATTCCGATCTTGGCGGGCGGCGCCGCTCGCCGATTGGGCGTTATGGAGCCATACGGCACATCATCAGCACGTAAGTGAATTCACGCTAATTCTACGCACGATCAATTAGTAACGTTCGTTATCAGAAATATTTCTTGGAACAATTATTTGAACGGTAGATTGTTGAGGCAGCTCCACGTCCATAATAAGGGAGCCAATGCCTCACTTTTTCTTTGAACCGTGCGAAGGCGCGGAGTTGCATCCCGACCCTGACGGAACGGATTGCGACAGCTGCGAGACGGCCGCCTATGCCGCAAGGCGTTTCCTTGGGGAACTCGCCCGAAACCACGTGCGGGACGAGGAATACCGCACGGACGTCATGGTCCGCGATGAGGCCAGTCGGATCGTGTTCACCGCAACGTTGACGATGGCTTCGGCCCGTCTGGTCGCGCCTCCGATAAGCGCGATGTGATTGCGGCCGCCGCGTTCCGATAGGGCTTGCACTATCGGACCTTAGCAGGATGCGGTACCGCTGGCGGACTGGATGTTATGGAATGCAGCTCTGCCCGCTAGGGCATGCTGCGGCGAACGATGAGCCAACGCCTTAGACCACTCACGCAGCGGGTTCTTGTAA
>NZ_JBAWTG010000325.1:0-1936 GCF_037106235.1 Methylobacterium nigriterrae
GGCACCGAGCTCGACCCGAAGCTGAGCTATGCCAAGATCGCGGAAGGCTGCGGCTTCAAGGGCGTCACGGTGGAGACGCAGGACGACCTGACCGCCGCCCTCCGGACCGCTGCCGAGGACCAGGGACGCGGGATCACGACCTTCATCGAGGTCGTCCTGAACCAGGAGCTCGGCGAGCCCTTCAGGCGGGACGCGATGAAGAAGCCGACCGTCGTCGCGGGAATCGATCGCGCCGACATGCGGCCACAGCGGGCCGCCCCGTAGCGCCGACGCGATCCGGCGGCTCAGTCCCGCCGCACGGCACCGGGCGCGGTCCGCGCGTCCGGCCGCCGCCTGCCCGGGCTCACGCTCCGTCCGACGCGGGCCGGAGCGGGCCCCAGGTCAATTGCCCGGGTAGAAGACGAGGCTCTCGCCCTGCTCGTTTCGGGCGATCTGGAGCATGTGCCACGTCAGGCCGCGCACCACTCGATCGGCTGTCAGGCCGCCCGGGGACACGTGCGCCGGCTGCGTGGCCTGCAGCTGCGCGATGCTCGTGAGCAGATAGAGCGCGGCGGCATAGGGAAGCGCCGCGCGCAGACGGCTGAGTTCGTACATGGGACGATCCGGGTCCGGGATGATCCGGGTCCGGATTGTGCGCCCCGATACCACGGCGTATGTGCGTTGCACAATAAACGGCGCTCGAATTTGCTGCACAGCAGCAATGTCAGCGCACGGACCCGCCGAGCTCCGCCTCAATGTACTGCGCCAGATGCTCGGCCGCCGGGCCGACCCCGCTCGGTTTGCGCTGCAGCACGATCTCCATCGCCGGGAGATCGCGCAAGCCGTCCGCCCGGCCGAGTCGGCGCATGTTCTGATTGAGCGCGCAGAGCGGGAAGATCGAGACCGCGAGGCCGGCATAGACTGCGGCCTGCAGCCCCGCGATGCTGTCGCTGACCGCCGTGATGGTCCAGGACCGGCCGACATGGCCGAGCGCGTCGAGCGCGTGCTGCCGGTAGATGCTGCCGGCCGGCAGCAGCGCCAGGGGAAGCGTCCCCTGCGTCGATACGGGATAGTCGCGGGCCGCGACCCAGATCAGCGGCTCCTCCCGGACGACCGTCGCGGCGCCGAACTCCGGCTGGCGCGTCATCACCGCGACGTCGATCTCGTCCCGTTGCAGGGCGGCGTGGAGATGGACGCTGCGCGAGCAGCGCAGCTCGATCTCGATCTGCGGATAGGCCCGCGAGAAGCGCCCGAGCACCGCCGGCAGCAGGAAGGCGGCGTAGAGGTCGGGCACGCCGAGGCGGACATGGCCGGCGATGTCGGGCGCGCGGAAGCGCTCGCGGATCTCGTCGTTGAGGTTCAGGAGGGTCCGGGCATAGCCCAGCAGGATCTCGCCGTCGGGCGTCAGGTTGAGGTGCCGGCGGTCTCCCGCGAAGAGCGGCTTGCCGAGCGCCTTCTCGAGGCGGTGGATCTGGTGCGTGACGGCCGGCTGGGTACGCCCGACCTGTCGCCCGGCCGACGTTATGCTGCCGGTCTCGTTCACGGCGACGAAGGTCCGGAGCAAGCAAATCTCGAGATCCGGAATCATCTCGATCAATTTCCTGAATGATCGCGATGCAGACAATAAATTTTTCTCTCAAACAGGCAAGGGCTAGCATCCTTTTCTGACGCTGTCGGTACGCCGAACTCGCAGGCCCCAAGACCTGCTCAAGCCGACGGCGGTGAGGACGAGGAACGCTCGATGGACGCCGAGCCCGGTCGCGGTCGGCGCACGGATCCGGGCGCCCGGCGCTGGCCCGCTCTCGGCCGTCTCGACCAGGAGGGCAGCATGCTTCGGCTCAGGCGCGTCAAGGCAACCGATCGGGTTCTGCTGATCATCTGCCTGATGTATTTGATCACCTACATCGACCGGGTGAATATCGGCACCGCCGCGCCGGTCATGCAGAAGGAACTCGGC
>NZ_JBAWTG010000326.1:0-1919 GCF_037106235.1 Methylobacterium nigriterrae
GTCGCCCTCCGTGCGGTCGTGGCACATCAGAAGCCAGCGCGCGAGACGCTGCTCCAGCTTGTAGCGCGTGTTGGCCAGGGCCGTGCCGGCGACCTGGACGTTGAGGGACTGGACGTAGCGCAGCAGCAGCGCGTGCAGACCGGGACTGCTGCCGAGAACCTTGCGCAGGGCATCCGAGGACACGCTCCAGGCGTAACCCGTCGCCTGCACCCGATCTTCGTGCGGGGACCGATCCGTCCCGAACAGCACCGGTACGCCGACCATGCCCTCGCGGCCGACGAGTGCCAGCTCGATCTGCTTGCCGTCGGCTGCTGTGACGATGTGGGAGAGGATCCCGTCCTCGACGAAGCAGACGCGCTCGATCGGCGTGTCGGGCTTGACCAAAACCTCGGCCAGCCGGAGCGGCACGGTCATCAGGTGAGGCTGCAGCAGGGCGAAGTCCGCCTCGGGCAGCGCCTTCAGCAGCCGGTTGTGGCAGGCGCGTTGGATGGATGCGGGCACGATCCCGTCCTCGCTGGGGCGGGAGCCATGAGCCCTCGACCGCTTGCGCCCGGATGCCTTAGCAAGCGACGGCTCCCACCATGACCTTAATCGTCGGCAGCCGCAAATAACCGATCATAGGATGTCGCGGATGTCGTTTTTCTGACTTAGCTTGTCGCTTCTTCGTCGACCGGTGAGGCCCGATGCAGGACGCGCTGATCCGCAAGCTCGAGAGCTTCGAGGAGCTGACCGACGAGGATCGCGGGGCGCTCAACGCCCTCGTGCCCAAGGTTCGGAAGGTCGGTCCTCGGGTCGACCTGATCCACGAGGGTGACCCGCCCGAGAACGTCCACCTGATCCTCGACGGCTACGCCTGCCGCTACAAGGTCCTGCCGGACGGCCAGCGCCAGATCATGGCCTACCTGGTGCCGGGCGATTTCTGCGATCTCAACGTGTTCATCCTCGACCAGATGGACCACACGATCGGCACGATCTCGGCCTGCCAGGTTGTCGACATCCCGCGCCAGGCCATCGAGGCGATCACGGCGAACCACCCGCACGTCACCCGGGCACTGTGGTGGTGTGCGCTCGTCGACGAGGCGGTTCTGCGCGAGTGGCTGGTCAATCTCGGCGCCCGGCCCGCCAACCATCGCATCGCCCATCTTCTCTGCGAGCTGCTGCTGCGGCTGGAGGCGGTGGGGCGCGTCAGCGACAACAGCTACGACTTCCCCTTCACGCAGACCGACATCGCCGACACGATGGGCCTGTCGAACGTGCACGTGCACCGCACGCTCCGCGAGCTGCGGGCCCTCGGCCTGATCGCGCTCAAGCAGCGGATCGTGACCATCCTCGACCTCGAGCGCCTGAAGGCCTTCTGCAACTACAATCCGAACTACCTGCATCTGCGCAACACGCGCTGGGGCGCGCGTCGGAGCGTGCCATGGCTGAGCAGCGGCCATGGAGGCTAGCGATGCTCGGCCAGAACAACGTCGAGACGCTGGTTGTGCTGAACCCGATCGCGGTCGACACCGCGAGCCCGGACCGCGAGGGCATGCTGGTGATGGCCAACGGGCTGCTGGTCGGCGTCCTGGTGCGCCTCGACACGCCCGAGCACGAGAGCCCGGGCGGCTGGTTCCTGGAAGCCGGCCTCGGCCGGCTGGCCGGCGTGCGATTTCCAGCCTTCGACACGCTGGAGGACGCCACGCGCTGGCTGCGGCAGCGGCTGAAGCCAGCGCCGCCCCAGCCCAGATCCGGGAGTTTGCTGTGATGGAGCCAGCGCCTCGCCCCCAAGGCTTTCCCGCACGGCCGGGACCGGATCCGCTGATCACGAAGCTCGAGCACGGCACGCGCCTGACCGAGGCGGATCGGGCCCTGCTGTCCGGCATCACGGCTCAGAGCCGGTGGGTCGGCCCGCATTGCGACCTCATCCGCGAGGGCGA
>NZ_JBAWTG010000327.1:0-1918 GCF_037106235.1 Methylobacterium nigriterrae
GACACATCACGATTGGACGGTCTGGAGTTTCCGTCTTTGCTTCGTCGTCTTCCTGAGGGCGATTTGCAGGGTGTTGCGGACGCGGTTCGTGCGGAGATGATTGACGCGGTCTCGGTGACGGGCGGTCATCTGGGCTCGGGTCTGGGTGTCGTGGAGCTGACGGTGGCGCTTCACCACGTGTTCGACACGCCGGACGACCGCATCGTCTGGGATGTCGGGCACCAGTGCTACCCGCACAAGATCCTGACGGGTCGGCGCGAGCGCATCCGGACGCTGCGCCAGGGCGGTGGGCTGTCGGGCTTCACCAAGCGCTCGGAGAGCGTCTACGACCCGTTCGGCGCGGCCCATTCCTCGACCTCGATCTCGGCTGGTCTGGGCATGGCGGTGGGGCGCGATCTTTCGGCGGCGTCGGCCGAGCGGCGGGGCGAGGCGGTGCGGCGGCGCAACGTGGTGGCGGTGATCGGCGACGGCTCGATGTCGGCGGGCATGGCCTACGAGGCCATGAACAATGCCGGGGCGATGCACTCGCGCCTGATCGTGGTGTTGAACGACAACGACATGTCGATCGCCCCGCCGGTGGGGGCGATGTCGGCCTATCTGGCGCGTCTGGCCTCGGGCGGGGCCTACCGCTCGTTGCGCGAGACCGCCAAGCAGCTTGGCCAGCTCCTGCCCAAGGCGATCTACCAGCGCGCGGCGCGCGCCGAGGAATACGCCCGCAGCCTTCTGACCGGCTCGGGCACGATGTTTGAGGAGCTCGGCTTCTACTACGTGGGGCCGGTCGACGGGCACAACCTCGACCACCTGCTGCCGGTCTTGAAGAACGTGCGCGACTCGGAGCAGGGCCCGATCCTGCTGCATGTGGTCACCCAGAAGGGCAAGGGCTACGCGCCGGCGGAGGCCAGCGCCGACCGCTACCACGGCGTGGTCAAGTTCGACGTGCTCTCGGGGGTGCAGAGCAAGGCCAAGGCGAACGCGCCGGCCTACACGCGGGTGTTTGGCGAGAGCCTGGTCAAGGCGGGTCAGGCCGACGACAGGGTGGTGGCGATCACGGCGGCGATGCCGGGCGGCACGGGGGTGGACCTGTTCGGCAAGGCGTTTCCCGAGCGCACCTTCGACGTGGGGATTGCCGAGCAGCACGCGGTGACGTTCGCGGGCGGGCTGGCGACCGAGGGCTACAAGCCGTTCGTTGCGATCTACTCGACCTTCCTGCAGCGGGCCTATGACCAGGTGGTGCACGACGTGGCGCTGCAGAACCTGCCGGTGCGCTTCTGCCTGGACCGGGCGGGTCTGGTGGGGGCGGACGGGGCGACGCATGCGGGCGCGTTCGATCTGGCCTATCTGTGCTGCCTGCCGAACATGACGGTGATGGCGGCCGCCGACGAGGCGGAGCTGGTGCACATGGTGGCCACGGCCCACGCGCATGACAGCGGCCCGATCGCGCTGCGCTACCCGCGCGGCGAGGGGGTGGGCCTCGACCTGCCGGAGCAGGGCGCGGTGCTGGCGATCGGGCGGGGCCGGGTGATCCGGCGCCCGGAGGGGGCGCGGGTGGCGCTCTTGAGCCTCGGCACGCGGCTGTCCGAGGCGCTGAAGGCGGCCGACGAGCTGGCGGACCAGGGGGTGGGGGTGAGCGTGGCCGATGCCCGCTTTGCCAAGCCGCTGGACGAGGCGCTGATCCTGGACCTGGCGGCCAGCCACGAGGTCCTGGTGACGCTGGAGGAGGGCTCGACGGGCGGCTTCGGCGCGATGGTCCTGCATCTGCTCTCGGCGCGCGGGGCGCTCGATGCGGGCCGGGTGCGGGTGCGCACGATGACGCTGCCGGACCTCTACCAGGACCACGACACGCCCGACCGGATGTACGCCCAGGCCGGCCTCGACGCCCCAGCCATCGTCAAACTCGTCGCCGATACTCTCCCAGAGC
>NZ_JBAWTG010000328.1:0-1903 GCF_037106235.1 Methylobacterium nigriterrae
ATTACCACTTGGACAACATCGCTTGATCCGAGAGGACACCCGGCGAAGTTTGTTCAAGGCGGTTGTCGGATGTCCGTCATCTCCCGCGGCAGGTGCAGCGAGCCACCGGTCCGCGCCGATTCCGCCACTCGGTTTCGCGGCGTTTTCCCGGACCGACGTCGACGGGCGTAGGCTTGGTCGTTGCAAGACGGGTGGCAACGGTCGGGAGATGGTCGGGGGCGTAGAGCATGGTCTCAGTTCCATCGGCTTCGACGGAGGGCAACATGCGGGTCTTCCAGAGTTTCGACGAGATCAAAGCGGCTGTCGGAACGGAGGTCGGGGTGAGCGACTGGATCGTGGTGAGCCAGGAGCGGATCGAGCAATTCGCCCAGGCAACTGGCGGCAACCAGTGGGTCCACGTCGACGTCGAGCGTGCGGCACGTGAATTGCCGACGGGCACCAGGATGGCCCATGGTCTGCTGACGCTGAGCTTCGCACCGGTTTTCATCCGGGACGTGATGAGCCTGCAAGGATTGAAAATTACCCTGAACTACGGGCAAACCGCATCCGCCACTTGGCTCCCGTGCCGGCCGGATCGCGGCGGCGCGGCCGCGCAACCATCGCTGCGGCGGAAGACGCGCCGCCGGACGGCTTGCGAGTTACCTACGGCATCCGTTCGAGATCGAGAATCGCGACCGTCCGGCCTGGGTCGCCGAGGTCATCGCGCTGCACTACCGGTAGGCGGCAGCGACCCGGGGCGCTGCGGCGCAGAGACTTGCCTGTAGCAGCGAGAGGGGGTGATGTTTGCCCAGTCGCGCTAGGCGCTCTGATGCGAACCGCTCTACGCTTCCAGCCCCACTCTCGTTGATACGGCCACCGCGCTTGGCGGGCGGCGCGCCTGCCGCACTCTATTGAGCGACCAGTCCGTAGGCGGTCACCGCGCAATCTGCCACGATGACCAGGAACACGAAGGCGAACAGCTGCGTCAGCCCTGCCTCGGTCTCCAAGTGCGCGCGAAGGGTACGAAGATCCGCCATGGTCTGGCTCCGCTTGGTCCGAGCGCCATCAGAGCAGGTTCCGGCTCGTTCGTGAACGGCCAAGCTCCCGGGTTGCTGACTTTGGTCGGTTCTGTACGACGTCGCACCAGGGTAGGCGTGTGTCCTGACTCACCGCAGATAGCTGCTTTGGGCTGCGGAACACCTATCGTCAGAAGTACATGTCCAGCTCGGAACTTTCTCAGTGTGGGGGCTGGAAACGTGGGGAAGTTGGTGCTTCGTAGAGCTTGCCGTCCGGCCCGACGGCTCCCGCGAACGATCTGCCGGCGGGCACGTCCGCGCAGGCAAGGCCTCCATCGGCTGTCCCGCTCACGAGGCAAGTGGACGTCGCGGCCTCCGCTCCCGGCACGAGCGTGAAGTCCCCGCGTTCGGGCGCTCGGAAGCCGGGATCGCCCAAGCGACCGTGGCGCTCGAACTCGGCAAGCTGCGTGAATGCCTGCGGGAAGCCGTTGCTGCTGACGTCGTGATCGAACGCGCTGCGCAGGGCGGGCAAATCTCGGCCGCGCTCGTCCATGGGCAGCCAGCGAAAACAGTCGAAGAACGGGACGCTCCCCCTGGCACCGCCATATCGGCCGAGATCGTCGAATCTGACGAATTCCCGGCCGCAATCGGCGGCGCTGAACAATTCCGGCCTCGCCCGGCAGAGTTCCGCGTCGTAGCCAGGAATCCCCGGTTCACAGAATAGGATCGCGTTGTTCCAATGGCGCAGATTGGCGGCGGCGCCGATGCCGGTCACGGGTGACCGCAGGTACCAGCTGTTGTTGAAGACATAGATCGGGGCCTCGGTTGCGTAGCGGAACGTGTCGGGAGCGGCCCCCTTCGGCGGCAGCGCCAGCTTGATCACGCGGCCCGCGACGCTCGCCTCGCAG
>NZ_JBAWTG010000329.1:0-1896 GCF_037106235.1 Methylobacterium nigriterrae
CTTTCTCCATTCTGCGTCGTCCAGCATCACTCCTCCCAGTCAGGAGGAGCAAAACGCCCGCACACGGAACACGTTCAAGGCCGAACAGGCCGTAGCTTCAAAATCAGATGCGACTTCAGGCGTTCAGCATACCGTCCGCGGGTACGTGCACGATGAAGCTCGGCCCTTCGTCGATCCAGCCGGGACCGGCGGCACCTTGCTTGATGCCGTTCGTCTCGCTGGCGCTGGCCGAGTAGTGGTGCAGCCCCGTATTCGTGTTGAAGAACCGCTCCAGCGTCAGCGCTCCGGAGCCGGCAGCACTCGCATTGGCGTATGCCTCGAACGCCACGCCCTCGTACTTATAGCTGGGCTGTGTCTGGATGACGAAGTCGCGCTCAGCCACGCTGGTGGTGTAGAAGTGGCTGTTGTGAGCACTGTCGAAGAAGCGGAACACGTCGATGGTGTTGGGGCCGTCGTCAGGCGTGGACCACTGCGCGCCTTCGTAGTTGTACGTAGGCTGCGTCTTGAGGATGAAATCTTTCTCGACGGCGCTGGTTGTGTAGAAGTGGTCCTGGGTCTTGGTGTCAAAGAACCGAAAGACTGCGTTCAGATGCTCAGTCGGAGGAGCGGTATCATTGTCGATGACGTGGCCAATAGCCGTCTTGGCAGCAGCATCGATCGAGCCAAGGTTCGTCCCCGTCAGAGAAACCGTCACGTCCGGATTGGGCCCGAAGGTGGTATTGTCCAGGGTCTGCACCTCGAGCGTGCCGGTGGTCTGGCCGGCCTTGATCAGGACGTTCCCTTGGTCGGTGGTGACAGTGACGTCCTGGCTGCCAGCGGCAGTGCCGGTGACCGTGAAGACGAGCTTACCGCCCTCGACCACGTCAGCCGCGTTGGCGATCGAGTAGACCGGTGCCGCCGGCGGCGTCGCCGCCTTGAAAGTAAAGGTAGCTTGTAAATTCGCCTCCTGCGGATTGTTTGCCAACGCAAGGGGTAAGAAGTGAATAGAAACAGTATCGCCATTTGCGTACATCAGCGCCTGATCAGGGTAAGAGAGTTCGTAATCGACCGCTGGATCCGAGACCTGACCGTCGTGGACCTTGACACCGCCGTTAGCGACTGTTGCGTCGAGAGCAAGAGTTTTTGTCTCACCACCGTCTTGGATTGACAAGCTTAATGGGACGTGCAGGTAGTTTTTGGGATCTTGAATGATGCCATTCAATACCGAGCCGAAACCACCTGTCCCTTCAAAAGGGAAGTAGTGATCTTTGCTGTCCCCCGGAGTGTCGGGGAAGGGCGGATTACCGGCTGGAAGACCCTCGTCCTGCTTGACTTTGAATAAGTCAACGGTCAGTGGGGTGTTTGCCAGCAAGTTCAACGACAAAGGTGCGGGCGGGGCGGTAAAAAAGACGCCGATCTGGCCCTTGTCGGCACCGTACCCATACCCAAAAGCCGAACTAAGTGCGTTAGCCGGGTTCATCGCTTCAGGGCTGTTTGGAGCAATGCTCACGGTTGTAATTGCGCCGACTGCCACGGATAAGTTGGCCATGCTTATGCTCCCTCATGAAGTGCGATTTAGATTTCTCTCCGTGATGCTGATAGGCATATTGCAGCGGTTGCTCTATCCTCTGATGTATCGGGGCTGCGGCTACGAACGCATGCGGCTACTTGTATTGGCGCAAGCGTCAGGCGAGAGGACATTAGGCAAAAGACTGTTGCGACACCCAAATTTACGGTTACATCGTCATTGCAATTCTGATCTGCGGCATTCGCAAAAATAAAGTGTCTAGCGCACAAAAAGCTTTTCTGCCTAATCGGCTAGTACTACTGTGTCACAAACGAGCGATGGCAGCAGGGACATCGGTGAAGGGACAGGACCAGTGCACGCGCCAGTCTCAAGCGCAGGCTCTTGATGGA
>NZ_JBAWTG010000330.1:0-1878 GCF_037106235.1 Methylobacterium nigriterrae
CGGCAGGCCCGCACCGCACGAACCCGCTTCCGCCGTGATCCCGATGCCTACCTCAGGGCGCTCGAACGGCAAGCCCAACAGCCGACTTTGCCGTCCTAGAAAAAAACGTATGGCCCGCCCCGTCTGCAAGGTGGTCGATGAAGGCGCCTATGTCCGGTCTGCACAAACGTATCCGGCATGTCGGCGCAGTGGCCGCCGCCAAGATGGAGAGCCGCACGTCCCGGGCCTCATAAGCACGTCGGCTTCAACGAGCCGCTTTTTTTGCCAGGCTTCCGGAACGCCGCTCGACCGTCAGGCCATCTTCACTGTCCTCCCGCAAACCTCATGGACCCGCGCCGGTCGCTCGCGCTCCGGTCAGGGTCGACCTCTTGCGAAGACTCAGGCGTGAGCCGGCTCCGGCTGTCGCTCGAAGCTCACGCCCTTCTGCAGCGTCGCCCAAGCCACCCGAGCGAGCTTGGCGGCGAGCGCGACGACGACGGCATTGTAGTGCGTCCGCGCTAGCAGACCCCGCAGCCATCGGCCGGTTGCGTCTTCTGCCTTGGCCATCGAGGCCAGCGCTGCTCGTGCACCGTGGATGAACAGCCCGCGCAGGTAGGCGTTGCCTCGCTTACTGATGCCGAGCAGCTTTGGTTTGCCGCCCGTCGTGTGCTGGCGTGGTACGAGGCCGAGCCAAGCCGGCAGGTCGCGGGCGCGCGCGAAGGCGCTACCGTCATCGACGGCTGCACGCAGCGCCGTGGCCGTCATTGTTCCAATGCCCGGGATCGACACCAGGCGGCGCGCCGCCTCGTCGCCACGAGCATGCTCGACGAACTCCTGGTCGAGCGCGTCGATGCGGCGGTCGAGGCCCGTCCACTCGTCGCGGATATCTGCGATGAGGGACCGGATGCGTGCTCCGGTCTGCGCCTCAGGGTTCTGCATCAGAGCTTCGATCGCGGTCTCGAACTTACGCCGGCCCTGCGGGAAGACGAAGCCGCGCTCCAGCAGGATCGAGCGGAGCTGGTTCATGAGCATGGTGCGCATGCCGACCAGCCGCGACCGGACCCGATGCAGGCTCTGCATGTCGAGCTGCTCCTGCGCCTTGAGAGGTACGAAGCGCATGGTCGGGCGTGTGGCTGCCTCGGCGATAGCCTCGGCATCGCGCTCGTCGTTCTTCTGTGCTTTGACGTAGGGGCGAACGTACTCGGGCGACATCAGGCGGACGGTGTGGCCCTGCGCTGCGAGCAACCGGCCGAGATGATGGGCGCCGCAGCAGGCCTCCATCGCGATGATGCAAGCGGGCAGCTTGACCGTCAGTCCGACGACCGTCTCACGCCGCGCGCGGCGGCGCAGGACCACCGCTCCGGCCGCGTCGAAGCCGACGAGGCTGCAACTGTTTTTGCCGAGGTCGATACCCAGCACGGCGATCGAGCTCTTTGTCATTCCAGATCCCTCCACGTGTCCGTGGCAGGAGAATGCCACGACGGTTCGGTGAGGGGCGGGCCATCCCATAAGCATGAGCGGGGCTGGGGGCGAAGAGGCATGAGGTACCCGGCCTGCGAGAAGCTGGAGATCATCCGGCTGGTCGAGCAATCCCACCTGTCGGTGCGCGCCACCCTGGACAAGCTCGGCATCACCCGATCGACGTTCTACCGATGGTACGACGCCTACCAGCGTGGCGGCCCCGAGGCACTGGCCGATCGTCCCTCGCGACCGAGCCGGGTGTGGAACCGGCTGCCCGCGGAGGTCCGCGAGCAGATCGTCGCTCTCGCGCTGGAGGAGCCCGAACTCAGCCCACGCGAACTGGCCGTGCGCTTCACCGACGAGCGGCGCTACTTCGTCTCGGAAGCCACCGTCTACCGTCTGCTCAAAGCTCAGGACCTGATCACCAGCCCGGCCTAC
>NZ_JBAWTG010000331.1:0-1845 GCF_037106235.1 Methylobacterium nigriterrae
AAGCCCGGTGAAGAAGCGGCCGATCGCAAACTGTACAGGTGTGACGGCAAGCCCAGTCAAGGCAGTGACGCTGCCATAGGCAAAGATTGAAAAGCCAAGTGTTACCTTCCGGCCGAAGCGGTCGCCCAGCATGCCAAAGACACAGCTGCCCAGCATGTACCCAACGATAAAGATCGAGCCGATTAGGCCCATGGTCTTTACATCGACGCCGTACTCGATCGCGATGAGGCCGAGAGTCATGCCGTAGATGTTGATCGCGTAGGCGTCGAAGAGATAACCAAGCGTGGCCGCCAGGGTGATGACGTTGCGCGCCTTTTTGGTGATGATCGGCTCGTTCGCGTCGGCGAGATCGACCAACTCAGCCGAGCCGGGTGGCTGGGGCAGGGGCTTTGCGGTACTCCGTGGAGACAACATGATTCGGTTTCCTCCTGCTTCTTTTGTTCTGCGCGTTTTTAGATGGCGTTACCTTTTTTAGCACACTAACTGTTGGCACGGTTAGCTTTGAACCATCTGAGAGATTTCGAGCGGGCTAGCGTCGCCCTCGCTGTGATTCTTTAATGCCAATGTCTCATTGGCTTTTCTTGGCGTGCCGTGAGCTGATGTACTGTTCTTTAACGGGACGACGCCGAGACGCTCGACGGAGCGCTTCACCTCCGCAAGGATCGGCGGTGCCGTATTGCTTTCAGTCGTCCCTGCTCAGGGACGTCAAACCGGCTAAGCTGAGAAATGCCTCAGCAGAGGCAATGGACCTCTTGCACTTCCTTGCTAAGCCGAAATGCATACCTGGATAAGAACAGTGCCGGCAAACCGTTCCCCGGGCTAATTTTTTTTTCGGAGTTATTGATAGTTAGAATCTATAAACCCGCCGACGGTGCTGTGCTGACATGCCCAGCCCGCAAGTTTGGCGTCCGGGCTGCACGGAACCGGGCCCTGGTAGCGGGCGGATCGCCGGAGGCCACTTGTTGTCCGCAAGCGCCTGTCGGTCTTGGTACAGGAGCGAGACTCGCAACTTGCGGAGCTATCGCTGGGCCGCGGTAGAATCCGCTCGCCGGCCGGCGCACCGCCTCAGGAGCTTCGGCTGTGCAAGTGCCACGCAAAACGCGTTCAGGCTTCGCGATCTGCTCGCCGTCGCTGGTGCCTCCAACTAATCGACTTCATAGCAGGCCCGAGTTGATTCACAATTGATAGTAGCCGGAACCCGTGACGACTCCCATGACTTTCTTCAGAAGGACTATGTCTACCAGCTGATCGCAGATGCGATGAGATGCGATACCCGCTGCCTGACTTCGCGAATCAGCCGCGATGCCCGAACGGTATCAAGCATTTAACTGCCTGCAGCTCAGCTCGGCGCACGGGCGAAATTGGAAGGGCCAGGTCTATGCCGAGATAAGAACTATCAATTATCCAAAGCTCGATCGAAGGCTCATGTTGCGGCTCGACGATGCCTGGGCTGCTCACAGCGTCCGGCAGCCTTCAGCGGATCGGCGGTCTCAGGTCAACAGCGCCGCCGTATCGCTCCGCTCGATGTTGTCCGGCCCATGCATCGCGGCCCGATGCCTGTGCCTGGTTCACTGTTTAGGTCAGCCGACAATCGAAGACCTCTCAGTGCCCAAGCCGCACCAGCCACTTACAACGCGAGGAGGAAGGTGAATGCCCGCCAGGAATTACCAGCAATGGACCGCGAACCCACCCCTGCAGGCCGGTGAGTGGATCGACAGTCGGCTCTACACGGATCAAGAGATCTTCGACGAAGAGCTTGAGAAGATCTTCAAGCACACCTGGGTTCCGGTTTGCCATGAGTCCGAGCTGCCGAAGCCCTACGACTTCCGCACCACCAGCATCGCC
>NZ_JBAWTG010000332.1:0-1837 GCF_037106235.1 Methylobacterium nigriterrae
TCAGTGTCGTGTCTGGGCGGTGGTGCTCGCGTGAGCCAGGAAGAAGCGCATCATCTCCCGGCTCGCATCGGGGCCGCGCGGGTCGGTGTACGTCCCGCTCGCGCTACCACCGGACCAGGCATGCCCGGAACCGTGCAGAACCCACTGCTCCAGGAATGCCGGACCGTTGCCCTCGCGCTGAACCGTGCGGGTGTAGGCCGTTCCACCCTCGGACGTGCCTCGGCCAACCTCCATCTCCAGCGTCCTCCCGGATGACGCTTGCGTGATCACCCGGTCACCGTTGACCGGATGGACCGTGCGGTCGGCGTCGCCGTGGAAAACGATGGTTGGGACCGTGCGTCGCGTTCCCCTCGGCTGGGCCACTCCCCCGCCGTTCATGGCCGCGAAGGCCGACGGCATGTCCTTGGCAACGCCAGACGGAAGGCCCGAATGCACGCCAACCGCCGCGAACAGATCGGGGTAGGTCGACGCCAGGATCGCCGCGGCCGCGCCGCCGGCTGAGAGGCCCGCGGCATAGACCCGTGTCGGATCTCCCGAGAACTCCCGGATCACCTCACGCGCCATACCGGCGAGCAGCGACGGCTCGCCCGCGTCGCGCTGCTGATCGGACGCGTTGAACCAGTTCCAGCACTTCTGCAGGTTGGCGGATTGCGGCTGCTCCGGATAGGCCACCAGGAAGGTCAGCTCCTCGGCCAACTCGTTCATCCGGGTTCCAGCAGCAAAGTCGTCCGCCGACTGGGTGCAGCCGTGCAGCATGACGACGACGGGCAGTGCCTGGCCTGTGTAGCCGCTCGGGACATAGACCTTGTAGCTGCGGCTGCCTGCAGCGTTGGCAAAGGTCCGTTCCTCGTATCGGGCTCCGTCTGGCACCGGCACCGGGGCACGCCGCGGTAGGCCTAAATCGGCCCCGAGGTCGGGCATCGTGCCCACCTTGGGGAAGCGCTCGCGCAAGGCCCGTATCGTCGCTGAGAGGCTCTGGCGTGCGGTGCCACCCTTCCCGGTCGGAGCCTCGCCGGTCGCACCCTGTCCGAAGCCGGGTGCCGTCCAGGCTCCGCCCGGGGCTGCAGGCGCGGCCATGTCGATGGTTCGCCACGGGCGTGTCGCATCGGCTGCGTTGTGTAATGTCCCCTCCCCTGCGGCCGCCTGCGGTTTGGCCGGCGCCGGGCGTCCCTGCAGCAGCGCCATGGCCTCATTCAACTGGCCGGCGCGGGTGAGACGGGTCACCTCGGCCATGTCGATGGTGGAGAATGCGTTCACGCTGATGATCCTGAATTGATTGAATGATCCGGTGCGGGCTGCCCGGCTTTCTTGCGGTTGGAACGACACGCAGATCAGGCGATGCGGTTGGCCAGTGCTGCTTTCACCGCCGGTGAGGCGTGGAAGGCGCCGAGGACCTCGACCGAGGCGATGGCCTCTCGAGCGAGCTCGGGAGTGACGTCTGGGGCGATGCTGGCGAGACCGAGCACTTGGATGCGCAGCGGCAAGCCGGCGTCCCTCGCCGCCTCCAGATCCTGCCGCGTGTAGTGGGACAGGCCGAGGTTGAGCTGCTTGCGGGCGACGGATTGGCTGACGGCCTCGCCTTGGCGTTCGAGCTGATTGCGCACGGCGGTCCGGATGAAGTCGGCGCGGTTGGCATAGAAGCCGTCGCGGACCATCAAATCGATACGGCCGAGATCGACGAAGCCGAGATTGATTGTCAGCTTCTCGCTGTCCGGCGCTCTCGGCCGCAGCTCCCGCACGTTGTCCGCCATCTCTCAACCATCCTGAAGCCATCCCAATGGATGGAGAGGAGATGGTGAGCAGGAGCTCGAACGCAAGAGGCTTCGGCGTTTTCGCT
>NZ_JBAWTG010000333.1:0-1820 GCF_037106235.1 Methylobacterium nigriterrae
GGATGTCTGCTTCATCTTCGTGCCTCAGGACTACGATGAACCAGCCATCCTCCGTTCGTGAAGGGCCTCAATCTGTCTCAAGAGTGATGACGGCGGACAGGCTTGGAGGTCGCGCGCTCGGGGAAGAGCCTCTGCAGATCGCGCAGTTTCGGGGCGTCATTCGCAACGATGTAGAGATGGCGAGGGTGTAAGGCCATGAAGTCCTGGTGATAGTCTTCGGCCGGATAGAAGGCTGCATCCCGTTCGATCTTCGTGGCGATCGGCCGGGAATACAGCTTGGCTGCCTCAAGCTGAGCGATGTAGCTCGTCGCCACCCGCTCCTGCTCGGCGTCGCTGGGGAAGATCGCAGAGCGGTATTGCGGACCGGTGTCGGGGCCCTGCCGGTTTACCTGCGTCGGATCAAGGGCGATCGAGAAGAAGATCTGCAGAACTTCGTCGTATCGGATGACCGACGGATCGTAGGTGATGCGCACCGCCTCGGCATGATCTGTCTCGCCGGAACTGACCGTTTCATAGGTTGCCGAATCCCGGCTACCACCGGCATAGCCTGACACAGCTTGCTTCACGCCGCGAACATGCTCGAACACGCCTTGAACACCCCAGAAGCAGCCGCCAGCCAGCGTGGCGGTGCGTAATCCACCCGTGGGTTCCGTCGCTTGCAGAGCTGCCTCTGGCAAGCGCCGGCTCGCTTCTTCCGCGAGCCCGTAGCTATGCAAGCCTGCGAGGAGGCCAACCCCGGCCATGACCGCGACCGCACTTGGCCAGAGACCTGGCCAGAGGCGACGGGCGAGGCGATTGAGAGTCAGGCGGCTCATAGACGTCTCCTGAGGCGCGGCAGACGAGGAACGGTCAGATGGGGAGAAAGCGCAGAGCCGCACCGTTCATGCAGTAGCGCTGACCCGTGGGGGGCGGACCATCGTTGAAGACGTGGCCGAGATGGCCACCGCAGCGGCGGCAATGCACCTCCGTGCGGCTCATCCCGAACATCGTATCCGAGGTGGGACTGACCGCATCGGGGAGTGGCGCCCAGAAGCTCGGCCAGCCAGTTCCGCTCTCGAACTTCGTATCCGACGAGAACAGAGGAAGGTCACAGCCAGCGCAAGCAAAGCGGCCTGGCCTCTTCTCATGATTGAGCGGACTTGAGCCGGCGCGCTCGGTTCCATGACCGCGCAGGATTGCGTACTCAGCCGCACTGAGTTGGCGCCGCCAATCGGCATCGCTCTTCTGGACCTCAAAATGTTCAATCTCGGTCTCAGTCCGGCCGAGGGCACGCCATCCTGCCAGCATTCCGAGGAGCGAGGCTCCAGCGAACAAGGTCCAGCGGCGGTTCATGGACGGCTCCTCCCGGCGGTCAAGGAGTTCGCCAGAGAACTCGCTCGTTTCAGTCGCTCGGTTACATGTGAGTTGGTCAGCGAGCTCGTAGGCCGATAGCGTCCAATGAGATTTGCGGAACTTCAGGACACCTCACCACGCCGGTCCCACAGGCCCAGAGCGGGTAGGCGCCTAAGCGGCGCGGGGCCTGTTGCAGACTTTATGAGGTTCACGGCTCGTTAGGTATGCCGGCCGTGGTTGCGCCCCTCACCCAAGAGGCTGCCCAGATCCTCAGCGCCATTGCCGCCAAGCTGAAGCGCCAGGCCAAAGCAGACTTCAAGGGCTGGCACTTCGAGGCGGCGCTGATTGTGCAAACCGTCTCATATGACGTGCTTGTACAGAAAACGACCGGACACTGTTGGCGAATTCTGGAAGGTAGGGTGCTGGGCGTAGGCTGAGCGTCCCGCTCGGAGGTCGCCCATGTCGCTCCGGCCGCAATCACCGCTCCC
>NZ_JBAWTG010000334.1:0-1798 GCF_037106235.1 Methylobacterium nigriterrae
CATCGAGGTCGTCCTGAACCAGGAGCTCGGCGAGCCCTTCAGGCGGGACGCGATGAAGAAGCCGGTGAGCGTTGCAGGGATCAATCGGTCCGATATGCGGCCGCAACAGGCCGCCGTGTAGCGGTGGGCGCCGGACGCGTCCGCGCGTCCGGCCGGCCTGGGCCGTCAGTTCCCGGGATAGAAGAGGAGGCTCGCGCTCTGCTCGTTGCGGGCGACCTGCAGCATGTGCCACGTCAGCCCGGCCAGGACGGTCCCGACACTCACGCCGGCCGAGGCCGGGCGCGCCGGCTGCGTCACCTGCCGCAGCGCTCGCGAGCAGGTAGAACGCGGCGAAGGGGAGGGCGTCGCGCTGCCGGCTGAGCTCGCCCTCGGACGACTTGAACTTGCACTGAGCCGCTTCGTTAAGCGTGGAGTGTGCGCCGCAAATGGAACACGGGCGCATTCGCTGTCGTGCAGCATCGTCAGCGCTCGGCGTTCCTCAGCTCCCCCTCCACGTACTGCGCCAGATGCTCGGCCGCCGGGCCGACCCCGCTCGGTTTGCGCTGCAGCACGATCTCCATCGCCGGGAGATCGGGCAAGCCGTCCGCCCGGCCGAGTCGGCGCATGTTCTGATTGAGCGCGCAGAGCGGGAAGATCGAGACCGCGAGGCCGGCATAGACTGCGGCCTGCAGCCCCGCGATGCTGTCGCTGACCGCCGTGATGGTCCAGGACCGGCCGACATGGCCGAGCGCGTCGAGCGCGTGCTGCCGGTAGATGCTGCCGGCCGGCAGCAGCGCCAGGGGAAGCGTCCCCTGCGTCGATACGGGATAGTCGCGGGCCGCGACCCAGATCAGCGGCTCCTCCCGGACGACCGTCGCGGCGCCGAACTCCGGCTGGCGCGTCATCACCGCGACGTCGACCTCGTCCCGTTGCAGGGCGGCGTGGAGATGGACGCTGCGCGAGCAGCGCAGCTCGATCTCGATCTGCGGATAGGCCCGCGAGAAGCGCCCGAGCACAGCCGGCAGCAGGAAGGCGGCGTAGAGGTCGGGCACGCCGAGGCGGACATGGCCGGCGATGTCGGGCGCGCGGAAGCGCTCGCGGATCTCGTCGTTGAGGTTCAGGAGGGTCCGGGCATAGCCCAGCAGGATCTCGCCGTCGGGCGTCAGGTTGAGGTGCCGGCGGTCTCCCGCGAAGAGCGGCTTGCCGAGCGCCTTCTCGAGGCGGTGGATCTGGTGCGTGACGGCCGGCTGGGTACGCCCGATCTGCCGGCCGGCCGACGTTATGCTGCCGGTCTCGTTCACGGCGACGAAGGTCCGGAGCAAGCAAATCTCAAGATCCGGAATCATCTCGATCAATTTCCTGAATGCCCACGATGCAAACAATAAATTTTTCACTCAGTCCGGCAAGAGCTAGCATCCAGTTCTAAGGCCATCGGTACGCCGAATCTGCGGGCACGAAGACCCGCTATAGCCGATGGCCGGGACGACGAGGAACGCTCAACAACGTCGAGGGTGGCCCCTGCTGCACGAGCCTGTGTGCCCTGCAGCAGCCCCCACGGCGATCCCGACCAGGAGGGCAGCATGCTTCGGCTCAGTCGTTTCAAGGCAACCGATCGGGTTCTGCTGATCATCTGCCTGATGTATTTGATCACCTACATCGACCGCGTGAATATCGGCACCGCCGCCCCGGCCATGCAGAAAGAGCTCGGCCTCTCGAACACCGAGCTCGGCCTCGCCTTCTCGGCCTTCGCCTATCCTTACGCCTTCTTCCAGATCGCGGGCGGCTGGCTCGGCGATCGGCTCGGCCCGCGGATGACCCT
>NZ_JBAWTG010000335.1:0-1772 GCF_037106235.1 Methylobacterium nigriterrae
CTGGAAAACGACGGGACACTGCTGGCGAATTCCGGTGGGCGTCGTGCTGGGTGTAGGCTGGCGGTCCCGCTCGGAGGCCGCCGATGTCGCTCCGGCCGCAACCCCCGCTCCCACCAGTCCCTGAGGACACCGCCCGCGTCGCCCAGACCGCGTTCCGGCGCGGCAATCCCTACCTGCTGCTGCGCACCCGCCTCGGCACCATCTTCGCCGATGCCGCGTTCGCCGACCTCTATCCCATCCGCGGCCAGCCCGCCTACGCTCCCTGGCGCTTGGCCGTGGTCACGCTTTTGCAGTTTCGGGAGGGCCTGAGCGATCGCCAGGCCGCCGAGGCGGTTCGGGCCCGGATCGACTGGAAGTACCTGCTCGCCCTCGAACTCGCCGATCCCGGTTTCGACCCCAGCGTCCTGTGCGAGTTCCGCGGCCGGCTGCTGGAGCACGAGGCCGCCGGGCGGCTGCTGACCCGCATCCTCGAGGCCGCGCGCGACCAGGGCGTGCTCAAGGGGCACGGGCGCCAACGCACCGACAGCACGCACGTGCTGGCGGCCGTGCGCGACCTCAACCGGATCGAGTTGTTGGCCGAGACGCTGCGGGCGACCCTCAACGCCGTGGCGGTTGTTGCCCCCGACTGGCTGCGCGATGTCGCTCCGCCCGATTGGCACGACCGCTACGACCGCCGGATCGAGGACGCGCGCCTGCCGGAGACCGGGCCCAAGCGCGAGGCTTACGTGCTCCAGGTCGGAGCCGACGGCTATCACCTGCTCGACGCACTGGATGGCGCGAGCGCGCCGCCGTCAGCCGCCCGCCTGCCCGCCGTCGCCGTGCTGCGCCGGGTATGGGCGCGGCACTTCGCGCGGGCAGAGGACGGAAGCCCACCCGCCGGCGCCAGCGTCCGGCTGCGCCCGGTGCAGGGACGTGGGCCCGGTGACCGGATCGAGTCGCCCTACGACGTCGAGGCCCGGTTCCGAGCCAAGTCCGGAACCGACTGGACGGGCTACATGGTCCACCTGACCGAGACCTGCGACCCCGATCTGCCTCGGCTGGTCGTTCACGCCGACACCACTCCGGCCAACGTGCATGAGGCAATGCGCACCGGCGTGATCCATGCCGCCCTGGCGGGCCTGGATCTGATCCCCTCCGAGCACCTGGTCGATGCCGCCTACGTCAGCGCCGAGCATCTGGTCGCGGCGCACGCGCAGCACGGCATCGCTCTGATCGGCCCCGCGCGGTCGAACCAGAGTTGGCAGACGCGTGAGGAGGGGGCGTTCCACGTGACCGACTTCGCGGTCGACTGGGAGCGTCAGCGCGTGCGCTGCCCGGAGGGCCACGCGAGCACGAGTTGGGGGGCGTACCGGGACAAGGCGAGTGGACGCGCGTTCATCCGCGCGGGCTTCAGCCCCGCCGCCTACCGCGCGTGTTCCGCCAAGCCGCGCTGTACCCGGGCGGCGAGCCGCCGGCTCAGCCTGCATCCACGCGCCGAGCACGAGGCGCTGGCGGCTGCGCGCATGCGGCAGGAGAGCAAGGAGGGCCGGCAGCTCTACGGACAGCGGCAAGGCATCGAGGCGACGATCGCGCAAGGCGTGCGCAGCTTCGGCCTACGCCGGGCGCGCTACCGCGGGCTGACCAAGACCACCCTGCAGAGCGTGGCGACGGCGGCCGCTCTCAACCTGGATCGCCTCGCCGCCTGGTTCTCGCTGCGGCCGCTGGCCCCCACGCGCACCTCACGCTTCAAAGCGCTCGCGACATAGCTGTCGAAATCGCCAGCAGTGTCCGAC
>NZ_JBAWTG010000336.1:0-1771 GCF_037106235.1 Methylobacterium nigriterrae
CCGGCTGCTGCTTCACGATGGCGGCCGGGCGCGGGGCGGACGTAGCTCACATGATTGGCGTGTCAGGCCACCGGCACCCGAAGACCATCGTCGGCTATCCGCCAGCGTCAGCTGATTGGCATACGACGGAGTTCATGGCGCGCCTGCTCCAGGAACTCCTCTCGTTCCTCATGGCTGAGGTGGAACGCGCGGTTGTAAAGGCTTGCGGTAAACGCGACGGTCGTCTCGTCCCATGTGCGCCCGAAGTGTTCATTTTTAGCGAAGGTCGTTTTTGCCCTGGCGAGCACCTCGGCTTCGTCCGGTTCTGACATCCTGGTTTCCTGCTGACGACGTGGACGAATCTATCCCTCAGGCGGCTCTCGCGCGTACTCGCTCTGACGCGTGATCAATGGCTCTGACGACATGATCTGGCGCGAGATGATGGATCATGTGCCCCATGCCCGGTACGACAATGAATTCGCTGTTCGCGATTTCGCGGTGCAGGCGCTCCGATTGACGTCCAACATCCGCGATCTGATCGTCCGCACCCGTGATGATCACAACCGGCAGCTTCAACTCGCGGTAATGCTCCTGAAGCTCGACCGTCACGGGCGTCATCATGGCGGCGTCCTCGGCAGACGCCCGCAACTGTGAGGGCCGCAACATCAGCTCCTTCGGGAACTCCCGGTCGAAGCGCTCCGGCACGGCTGCGGGCGCGAACATGCCCTTGATCAGGCCAGGCAGGATCAGGCGAGAGATCACAGGCGACACGGTATAGCGCATCACATCCCCGACGACCGGGATCGCGGGCGGCGAGAACAGCACCACGTCGGCGCGCAGCGTCGGGTAGTAGTAGCCCGAGGCCAAGACGAGGCTGCGCACGAGCCTCGGTGCCTGCAGCGCCAGGGCAACGGCCACCAAGCTGCCCCAGGAGTGCCCGAGCACCACAGCCTGCGAAACCCCGAGCTGCTGCAGGGCTTTCTGAAACAGCGTCGCGTGTGCCCTGGGCGTCCAGAGAGCCCGCGGGCGCTCGCTGTAGCCGTAGCCGGGCCGGTCGATGATGATCACACGGTAGCGCTTGGCCAACTCGTCGACGATGCCGCTGACGAGGAAATCCTCGATCATGGTGCCGTTGCCGTGGATCAGCACAAGAGGCTCGCCGCTCCCACGCTCGACGTAGTGCAGGCGGACACCGTCGACCGTCAGGAAGCTGCCGATGGGTGGGTGGCGCTGCTCCGCTTCGCGGGCTTTCGAAACAGCGTAAAGTGCTGAAGCGCCAAGGGCTGCCGCTGACCCGAGCAGGGCTGGCACCAGCCAGCTACGTGTCGTGGAACGCTGTGTCATGACGTGAGCCTCGTGTATGGGGGCGGCCTCGGCCGGGAAGGCGGCCAAGGTGGGAGCATTCCGCTCTAGGCGGCCGTCAGACGCTGGGTGTTGGCCGCAACATGCTCGCGGTAGCGAGCAACCACCGTGTCGCAGGAGCCGCCCGTCATCAGCGTACCGGATGCTTCGATGAAGGCGCTGAGCTTCTCGCTCACCATCTGCTGGGCCTCGGCGCAGCCCTCAGGGCCACCCCAGGCGAGCTTCACGAGCCGAAGCTCGACGACCTTCTGAGCCTCCAGGGCCAGCAGGGCGACGGCAAAGGGGTTGTACATGCATGCTCCGCGTGGCGCGGCCCTGAGGCCTTGCCACTGAGAAAAAGAAAAGGGCGGCCGAAGCGGCCGCCCCTCTGGCTTGTGGTGAACCCGGGATCGCGGCCGGAGTTCAGAGGCTCGTGCGCCTCAGCGAACGA
>NZ_JBAWTG010000337.1:0-1753 GCF_037106235.1 Methylobacterium nigriterrae
CCATAACGCCCAATCCACGAAGCTCCTCGCGGATTGGACGTTGTGGAAATGCCCAGCCTCGACCCAATGGAAGGGCCGCTCGATTGAGCGGCCCTTTTGCACTCAGATGTGGAAGTCGGTGTGCCCGGCGGAGTGATGACCAAACGTGCTGATCGAGAAGTCGCCATGACCCGCATCGGCGTGGTCACCGCAGCCCCCAGAGTGGAAGCCCTGATCGCCCGCATGAGAGTTCGTCGCGGTGTTCGTCAGGTCGGTCGCGTCGACAGTCTGGCTGGGAGCAC
This sequence comes from Methylobacterium nigriterrae, assembly GCF_037106235.1. Lineage (NCBI taxonomy): Bacteria > Pseudomonadati > Pseudomonadota > Alphaproteobacteria > Hyphomicrobiales > Methylobacteriaceae > Methylobacterium > Methylobacterium nigriterrae. The sequence continues at coordinate 282 of NZ_JBAWTG010000337.1, forward strand.
TGGTGGTGCTACCGGCTTGGGTCGTATTGAACACGAAGCTGTCACCGTGACCGTGACCCCACGAGTGATGCCAATGGCTATGATCCGTCGTTCCACCCGAATCGGTCTGCGTGGGCACCGTCGTGGCGCTGTCGCCTGCATCCGCCGTGGTGGTCGTGTTCGCGGTTGACGTGGGCGCAGGCGCCTCGGTGGCCGTCGGAGCCTGCGTCGTGTCGGTCGTATCGGTGGTGCCGGCCGAGTCCGCTGTGGACGTGTGCGTGGCGTCCGGCGTCGGCGTAGACGCGGTCGTGACCGGCGTCGCCTCAGCCGTGTGGCTCGTGCCGGTGGCACCAGTCGTGTCCGTCGTGGACGTGTGAATGGCGTCGGTCGGCGGCGACTCCGTGCCGGTGGTCGTCGTGCTGCCCGAATGGGTGGTGTCCGTCGTGGACGTGTGGGTCGTGCCCGTTGTTGGCGTAGACGCGGTCGCGGTCGGTGTCGTCTCAGCCGTGTGGGTCGTGCCGGTCGTAACGGTGGTGCCAGTCGTGTCCGTCGCGGTCGTGGGCGCGGTCGTGGGCGCGGTCGTGGTGCCCGTCGTTGTGGTGGCGGTCGCTGCCATCACGCCAGTACCGTCCGCACGCTCAGCCGCAGTCGGCGTGCCGAAATCCTCCGTGACGAACGTCACCGTCTGCCCCTGGTAGGTGCCCTGATGCAGGCTGATTCCGACGTTCTCGAACGCGCCATTGGTGATGTTCGCGTAGTGCTCGGGCGAGTTCACGAGATTGGTGTGCAACTGCTGGACGGTCGTCTCGCTCAGGCTGCCCGTCACCCAGGCGATATTCTCACCCCAGCCCTGCCAATCGTAACCCGCGCTCTCGATACGCGCGTCGGGCGTGGAGCCGTCCGGTCCCGTGTGCGAGAACAGATCGGCTTGATCCATCTCAGCATCGTGGGCGGCAGCGGCACTCTGAAGCTCGCTGTCGAAGGAGAGGGGCTTGGCGCCGGCCTGAGTGCGCGTGCCGTTGACGAGTTGCAGAAATTCGGTCTCGAGAGCTGTGGGTGTAGCCATGCGTACAATTGTTCCTTGGTTGTTGCTTTAGGCGTGCATTCCTTTGCTTTTGCTATTATCAAATGCACCGGAAAAGCTTGGCCACGTAATATGGTGAGAGTGTGATTGTACTGCTGGCGACATTAGTATTTGCACGAAAAAGCGCTTAAAAATCAGCGCTGTGGGTTTCCGTCCCACTAGAGCCTGCCGCTATGAGTGGAGCGCATCAAGTTGCAGGGCCCGCCGGTCCGGATCACAGATGTGCCGTGGCCCCAGGGAGCCCTTTGGGTTGGCCAACTCGAAACAGCAATCAGGCCACCGCCGGCATCCGCCGTGGGGCCGCGGGGACAACGGGCCGGTTATGATTGGAGAATAACGGTGTTGTCCGTGTCTCACTCTCGGTCGTGATTGGTCCCCGGCGCGGCCCATCCCGCCCCGGCGCGGTTTC
>NZ_JBAWTG010000338.1:0-1742 GCF_037106235.1 Methylobacterium nigriterrae
AGATCATCCTGGCCATGCAGCGCCACCGCTTCGGCCGCCGCGCCGAGAGCCTGCCTGAGGATCAACTCCTGCTCGGGCTTGAGGAGGCTGAGCAGGTCGAGGCTGCGGGCTTTGCCGCCGAGGAGAGCGAGCCCACCAAGCAGGAGGCCCGGAGGGTCAAGCGGCGCACGAACCGTGGGGCGCTGCCCGCCCACCTGCCGCGGGTCGAGTGCGTGGTCGACCTCGACAGCACCGCCTGTCCGTGCTGCGCGGGTGCCCTGCACCGGATCGGTGAGGACGTATCTGAGCGCCTCGACGTGGTGCCGGCGCAGTTCCGGGTGCTGGTGATCCGCCGCCCGCGCTACGCCTGCCGCGCCTGCGGGGACGCGATCGTGCAGGCCCCGGCACCGGCGCGGCTGATCGAGGGCGGCCTACCGACCGACGCTCTCGTCGCGCAGGTACTCGTCTCCAAATACGCCGACCACCTGCCGCTGTATCGACAGGCGCAGATCTTCGCCCGCCAGGGCGTCAGCCTCGACCGCTCGACGCTGGCCGACTGGGTCGGGCGCGCCGCCTTCCTCCTCCGGCCCGTGCACGCGCGGCTGCTGGAGACGCTGAAGCGCTCGGGCAAGCTGTTTGCCGACGAGACCACGGCACCGGTGCTCGATCCGGGCCGCGGCCGCACCAAGACCGGCCAGCTTTGGGCGTATGCGCGCGACGACCGGCCCTGGAGCGGGACTGATCCGCCCGGCGTCGCCTACGTCTACGCCCCCGACCGCACGGCTGGACGACCGATCGCGCATCTCTGCGGGTTTGCAGGCCTGCTGCAGGTTGACGGCTACGCGGCCTACGAGAGCTTGGCCAAGGGCGGCGCAGTGCGGCTGGCCTACTGCTGGAGCCATGTGCGTCGGCAATTCTATGATCTCGCCGCCGCATCGCCGATCGCGACGGAGACGCTCTCCCGCATCGCCGCGCTCTACCGGATCGAGGCCGAGATCTGCGGTCGCTCGGCCGAGGAGCGACGGGCGGCCCGGCAGGAACGAAGCCGGCCGGTGGTCGAGGCGCTGGAGGCTTGGTTGCGGGAGAAGCTCGGCCTTCTCAGCCGCAAGAGCAATCTGGCTGAGGCGGTCCGCTACGCCCTGAGCCGCTGGGCGGGGCTGAGCCTGTTCCTCGACGACGGGCGCGTGGAGATCGACTCCAACACCGTGGAGCGCGCGATCCGGCCGCTGGCCTTGAATCGGAAGAATGCCCTGTTTGCTGGTTCGGACGGCGGGGGCGAGCACTGGGCGGTGATCGCCTCGTTGGTCGAGACCTGCAAACTCATCGGCGTCGAGCCGCAGGCCTACCTGGCCGACGTCATCACCCGCATCGTCGAGGGGCACCCGCAGCGGCGCCTCGACGAGCTTCTGCCCTGGGCCTACCCGAGCACACCCACTCTCCAAGCGGTCGCCTGAGAACGCCGCGGCCCTGGCGCGTCAGTCGGGCCGCGTGAACAGGGTCCGGAACAGCGCCTCGGACCGGCGCAATCCCTCATCGGTCAGCACCACCGACTTGGCGCGTCCGATTGGATCGGCGATGAGCCCCTTGGCGTGGAGACGGCCAAGCACGGCCCAGTCGAAGCCCTTCCAGGCCCGACGCCCGTCGTGGAGCGTCAGCCACAGAAGGGCGAGCACCGCCTCGTCGATGCGCTCCTCGTCGACCGACATCCGAGCAGCTTAGCACACCACGCTCAGACCGGGCGTGGTCCCAGCCGATCGGTTACG
>NZ_JBAWTG010000339.1:0-1724 GCF_037106235.1 Methylobacterium nigriterrae
TCCTGCTGCACAAGGGCAAGGTGGTCGCGCAGACGGCAGGCGCGATGGAGACGTCTCGGATCGTCGCCTGGACCCGTGCGCAGATCGCCAAGGCTGCCGCCATGCCATGACAGGAGGGGTTGAGCTCCGGCAGGCCGGGTGAGCTCTGGTTCGGCATCCTTTCGCGCTCCGCCGGGATCAACCTCGAGGATGACCGAGAGTAGGGTTTGCCCTCTGCAACACTGCCCGCTAGCGCTACCTTGCGCACCCCAGGATCCTTGTCGCAGCAACAGGAAGCTGCTGCAGGCACCGTTTTCCGCAGAGCCGTTCACTTAGCGCGATGATCCTCTCGGTCGGCCAAGCCCCCGCTGATCAGCGCGCTGCCGATCTACCCTCGCTCTTCCACTCCTGTTGCTGGTTCAGCTCAGCGGCTCTGCGGTACCAGCGCTGAGCTTCGCTGTTGCTGCCGGGCGGATCAGCGACCGGAAGCGTCCGCAGCACTCCCTCATCGTAGCTGCGGGCCATTCCCCGTGCTCCTCGCGCATCGCCCTCCTCGGCCGCGCGACCGAAGAACAGGCGCGCCGCAACGACCTCGCCGTTGGCCAACAGCTGCTCGCCACGCGCGATAAGGGCATCGAGCTTACGCGTGTCGCGGGTAGGCTTATCGACGACCGCAGGTTCGCTGGCTGCGACAGGCCTCTCGTGCTCCAGCGCTTTCGTAGGTGCAGCGTCGGACATGCCCGCGCTGGTCTGATCCCCCGCGCTCATCGCCTGAGCCGGCGGGAAGGCAGTCACCCCCGCGGCCGCCACGCTCATCCGACTAGTGGCCCGCTCAGGCAAGCCGCTCATCATCAGCCGTTGCTGCAGCTCTGCCGCACTCACCGGCGCCGGCACAGTCGATTGTGTAGCTGCTATGGCCGATGCGGCCGAGGGTGGGCTGATCGTGCCAGTCACCTCGACACGCATGTCAGGTACAGGGTCCCTGGTCGGTGTCACCGATCCATCGGCACTGAGAGATTGAGCCAACTCGGCAAGTGAGCGCATGTGTGGGAGAACGGCTGCTCCTGCAGCAGCACCGAGCAGAGCGCCTGTCACGATGAACGGCCAGTGCCGTCGCTTGACGTGCCGGCGGGCAAACCGATGAAGGCGCCCATCAGCAATGAAGTTGTCGGGCGCCGACAGTGCCGATTGCGCAGCCTGCTTGAGTCGACGTTCTGGTCGTCCCCGTCGGTTGCCTGGAGCCGCCTGCGGTCCGAAGTGCCTGAGGATCCGCAGGTCCTCCTGCTCGGTCTCGGCACTCTGGAACGGACCTGGAGTATGCTCAGGAAAGAGCGGGTAGATCTCAGCGCTCGCAGATTGACCTGAGTTGGACGCCCCGACTGAAGACACCGCGCGGTCCTCCGGCTCTCTATCCGGCAATCGCCCTTGTTATAGCGCTCTGTGCGAAAGTTTCGATGTAAATACCCGCAAGGTAACGCCGAATTTTCGGCCAAGCTTGAGCCCGCGATTGATCCGCAGGCGTGGTCTCGTACCGCATACCCGAGAGTACCGCTTGCGATTAGCAACGTTGCGTGACGCCCTGCTGCTTGCCGTGTGCTCGCATAGGACTTGTCTGAGGAACTCGCGATGTCCGATGCCCTTCAGCCTCAGTCGGCTGCCTCTGAAGCAATGACCAGCTCACCCGGCCGCTTAGGGCTTCGGGCCGCGTACGGAGCCAAACAGCTCTCCCGCGTGGCCTGGTACGT
>NZ_JBAWTG010000340.1:0-1712 GCF_037106235.1 Methylobacterium nigriterrae
CCCGTCGTGGACGGAACTGGTCGGCTAGCGGGCACGCTCGGCCTGCGCGAGCTGACGCTGCATGGCGAGGTGGGTATCGCGCAGGTGATGTCCGAGGCCCAAACGGCCGGACCTCATGAGCCGGTGGTCGCGCTGGCGTCCTCGCTGACCGACGGCCGCACCCATGCGGTGGTCGTCGTGGACGAGAAGCGGCGCATCCTGGGGATCATCACCCAGACCGACCTGCTCGCGACCGTGACGCGGCTGCTCTCGGCCAAGGCCTTCGCGCTGCCCGAACCGGTGTCGGTGTAGGCGGTCGCCCCGGCGTGATCTTATCAGCCCACTCGAAGGCTCGGACGCGCGGGGCAATCGCTCGGCGGTGCAAGGAGGTCCACGCGTGGTGCCATCGTGGGCGTTGGCCCGGTTGTTGCCAGAGCTCTCGCATTCCTGGCAACGCCACGTCCGCAGGATCAAGCCGATGCAAGATGGACCGCTTCTCCTTCACCTGCTGCACGCCGCCTTGATGGCGTCGAGCATGATGCTGACGTGGCAGGTCTATCACCTTCGTAAGCCATAATGGGCGGAGGTCTGCTTCTGAGGGTAATGCAATCCGACGGCGGCAGACGGACTGGATTCCTTCTTTCCACCACAAGCGGCTGTTCGAGCTGCCGTTGCCGAATTTCCGCTCAGGGTCGATTTTTTGAAAAACTCGGAGGCAGTGCCTCAAGCGTCATCCAAGGTGGCGCTGCAGAGGATTTTTATTTTTCAGCGAAGATGCGATCGCACAATTGTAGCAAGCTCTCAGTAGGCAGATAGAAGAAACATCGCCGGCCGACTTGGCTGGCGATGCTTTTTTGACTCGGTCCCGAGTTTTTCAACGGAATCGGTCACTTTAAGGCGGTGGCGTGGCACGCAACTAACGTCTGGTTCTGCGATTCTGATGCGGAAAGCGGACGGGCCGCTCTCGGCCAGATCCGGTCGATCTGGGTCGCTGAACCAAACTGCCTGGAAGCAGGCGTTTCCAACTTCCAAATGGGTGTCAGTTTCGCACGTCGAGGCGGCGCCCGGTTCTCTTCCGGCAGTCAGCGCGTCAGCACGATGTGGGTCGCAAGCTCCGTTGGGACCGTCTCCGTGATCCGATAGCCGAGGCCCGGCAGGTCGATACCCGCGAACAGGTGCTCGCCCCGGCCCAGAACGATGGGTGACACCGCCAGGTGCAATTCGTCGATCGCGCCCGCGAGCAGGTACTGGCGAACCGTCGACACACCTCCGCCGATCTTCACGTCCAGGTCACCGGCGGCGGCCTTGGCCTGGGCGAGCGCTGCCTCGATCCCCTCGGTGACGAAATGGAAGGTCGTCCCGCCGTCCATCACGATAGGCGCCCGGGCGTGGTGGGTGAGGATGAAGGTCGGCGCGTGATACGGGGGATTGTCGCCCCACCAGCCCTTCCAGTCGGGCCCGCCCCACTCGTCGCCGGCCGGCCCGAACATGTTGCGGCCGAGGATGAAGGCGCCAAAGCCATCCATCGCGGCGTCGGCGAAGCGATCGTCGGTCCCGCCGTCTTGCCCGACCATCGATCGGAAGGCCCGGGTCGGGAAGAACCACTTGTGCAGCTCTCGGCCGCCTTTTCCCATCGGATGCTCCAGGCTCTGGTCCGGGCCGGCCCCGAAGCCGTCGATGGACACGGCGAAACCTCTTACGCGAACCTTTCCCATGGCCGTCAGACCTCTGCG
>NZ_JBAWTG010000341.1:0-1688 GCF_037106235.1 Methylobacterium nigriterrae
AGGTCTACCTCAAGGGGCCGCTCGACGAGCATGGCGGCGAGTGGATGGCCATCGGCGTTTGGGAGGATGGCGGATGGCACCTTGAACTTGAAGGTGCTTTCGGCGAGCCCAACGCGTGGCGCGAGCTGGGCGAAGAGGCAGATTAGGGGCTCATCGCTGGACGGCACGGTTCCTGTGCGCTCAAGGGAGGGATCGCTGAGCAACTGCCGGGCAGAAAGAGGGCCGCCCTTGAGGACGGCCCAAGTCCAGGGAGGAAACGCCCGTCCCAGGAGGGACAGGACGCAGCACAGCGACGCCATCGCCATGCTGCAGTGCACCAACTTGCACCGCATCGCACAGTTCCACAACTCTCGGCCGTACCATTTGCACGTTCTCGCTGCGCCGCACTGGCAGCCGGATTAACCTGTGTTACTCAGGCGGCATGCAGAAGCCCAGCGCCCATCCCTTCTCGATAACCCTCAGGGCGAACCAGTGCCCTCGCGGCACCTTCTCCTGGACCGTCCGACAGCGTGGAGCGATAGGGAGGAAGCAGTCGCTGACCCCCTACGCCACCTTCGAGGAAGCTCGTCTGGCCGGGAAGGCTGTTCTCGATGAGATGGTCGAGAGCTGGAGGCGCGAAGCGCTCCACACCGCAGCTGCCTGATCCCGCCCGTAGAACGTCGGCGCGGGAGGGCGAGCTTATCTCGCCTGCCTCGACAGCCGGCTTTCGCGCATCTGTGCAAAGGTTCGCTCACCACGCTCGTACGCCGGCACAGCGGCCTCGTTGTGCACGCCGCTGTCTCGGATAGGCTGAGGTGGATCGCAAATCCCTTGCGGATCAGACTAGGACTTGCAGAGGGCGGCTGGCCTCGTGCCGCCGCCCTCGCCTTTCCCCGCTGCCCCTCGCCGTTGAATGGGGCCCACCGGCCGCCATTGCAGCGCGGTCGGTGGCATCCCTTTGCGCTTCAGCCGTCCTGATCCGGAGTGCCATCCGCAGCTCTTCTTGGAGAGCCCTGAAAACCATGGTCTCGTCGATCCGAAGATACCGGCGGGTATACACTTGAATTACGGCGCGATGACCTAAGGTGTGACACCCCTGTTCCAGCCGGGAATGTTGAAACACCTGTGGCACGCCGTGGCTGGTAGCCATTCCGGAGGTCCGTTGATGCTGCGCGTTGTTTTGTTCTGTGGTGTCATCGGTGTGCCGAGCGCAGCCTATGCCCAGATCACCGATGCGACCGGCCTTCGGCGCTTCTGCGCAGTCGCATCCGACAGTGACGAGTTCATCTCGGGCACGGCTTACATCACTCGCGTGATCAGCCAATCGGCACAGGTAGGAGCAAATCCCATCTCATTCTGCCCGCCGGGAAAGATCCAACCCGAGCAGATGAGAGAAGCGGTTTGTGGGCGGCTTCAAGCGAGGCGGCCCGCACCGAAGGGGGAGAAGCCAGATGCTCTGGTGCGCTCCGCGCTGACAAATGCTTGGCCCTGCCCGAAGCCGTAAGCGCAGCGGTTTGCCAGCCGAGGTGCAATTGCGGTGTAGAGCGCGTCCTGCATCATCCTCACCCAACCAGCCGGACCCGAGCCAAGAGAACACGCTGAGCCCTCGTCCCATCCAAGCCAGCGAAGAGGGCCAGGTGATCCGGCCCTTTTTCTGCTGGATCTCGGCAGCCTCACCCGATGCCGCTTCTCGTCCAACGGCGAGATGT
>NZ_JBAWTG010000342.1:0-1679 GCF_037106235.1 Methylobacterium nigriterrae
CACACGCGATGAACCCCGCCCCCCCGGACCTCAGCGACGCCGTCAGGAGCTGCCGCCCCGCCCTCATCAGCCTCGCGGTCGTCAGCGGCCTGGTGAACCTGCTCTACCTCACCGGCTCCTTCTTCATGCTGGTGATCTACGACCGCGTCATCCCGAGCCGCTCGATCCCCTCGCTGATCGGCCTCGTGCTGCTGGCGCTGCTGCTCTACGCCTTCCACGGCGCGCTCGAGGCCATGCGCGGCCGCATGCTGACCCGCATCGTCGCCATCCTCGACGAGTGCCTCAGCGCCCGGATCTTCAAGGTGATGATGCGCGCGCCCCGCAGCGGCATGGCGCCGGGCAGCAGCTTCGGCCCGATCCAGGACCTCGACCAGATCCGCAGCTTCCTGTCGAGCACCGCCCCGGCGGGCCTGTGCGACCTGCCCTGGATGCCGCTCTACTTCGCGATCTGCTTCCTGTTCCACCCGCTGATCGGCCTGACCGCGCTGGGCGGCGCCCTCATGCTCGGCACGATCACGCTGGTCACGGACCGCCTCACGCGCGGCCCCCTCAAGGCGGTGAGCGCGCAGGCCGCGCGCCGCAGCACCGTGACGGAGGAAGCCTGCCGCAACGCCGACGTCGTCGTGGCGATGGGCATGCAGGATCACTTCGCGGCCCGCTGGGAGGGGGAGAACCAGAGCTTCGTGCTCGCCCACCAGCAGGTGGCCGACATCTCCGGCGGGCTCGGCGCCGTCTCGAAGATGTCGCGCATCGCGCTGCAATCGGGCGTGCTGGCGCTCTGCGCCTACCTGGTGATCACCGGCGACGGCAGCTCGGGCATCATGCTGGCCGCCTCGATCCTGCTCGGGCGGGCGCTCGCCCCGCTCGACACGACGATCGCGAACTGGAAGGTCATCGTCGGCGCGCAGCAGGCCTGGGGACGCCTGACGGAGATGTCCGCCCGGATGCCGCCCGCACAGGCCGGCGCCGTCCTGCCGGTGCCGAGCCGCGCGCTGCGGGTCGAGGGCGTCGCGGTGGCGCCCCCCGGCACCCAGCAGGTGTCCGTGCGCGACGTCAGCTTCAGCCTGCGGGCGGGCCAGGGGCTGGCCATCACCGGCCCGAGCGGGTCCGGCAAGTCGAGCCTGATCCGCGCCCTGATCGGCGTCTGGCCGACCCTGCGCGGCAGCGTGCGGCTCGACGGCGCCTCGATCACGCAGTGGGACCCGACCGATCTCGGCCGCCACCTCGGCTACCTGCCGCAAGAGGTCACCCTGTTTGCCGGCAGCATCGCGCAGAACATCGCCCGCTTCTCGCCCGATGCCGCGCCGGCGGCCATCGAGGCGGCGGCCCGCACCGCCGGCGTGCACGACCTGATCCTGCAGCTGCCGAACGGCTACGACACCCAGGTCGGCGAGGGCGGGCGCGGCCTGTCCGGCGGGCAGCGCCAGCGGATCGGGCTGGCCCGTGCCCTGTTCGGCGAGCCTTTCCTGGTGGTGCTCGACGAGCCGAATGCCAACCTCGACCAGGACGGCGAGGAGGCGCTGCGGCAGGCGGTGCTCGGCGTGCGCGCCCGCGGCGGCGTGGTCATCCTCGTCGCCCACCGCATGAGCGCGCTCGCCGGCGTCGATCTCATCCTGACCATGCAGGACGGCCGCGCCCAGGCCTTCGGACCGAAAGAGCAGGTCCTCGCCCGACGCGGC
>NZ_JBAWTG010000343.1:0-1672 GCF_037106235.1 Methylobacterium nigriterrae
CAGCGCCTCCACTCAGCCCTCGGGTACCGTACGCCTGAGCAGGCCGAGCAGCGCTGGGCAACGTAACCTCCGTGTCCACAAAAACGGGGGAGGATCAAACAAACCGGTCCAGCGCCTCTACTTCCTGGAGAGCGGCATCTCCTCGATCACGGCCGAGGGCGCGAACGGGCGGGTTGAGGTCGGAATCATCGGCCGAGAAGGCTTGTCGGGTGCGGTGCCCGTGCTGCTGGGCACTGACCGTGTGCCGCACGAGCAGTTCATCCAACTACCGGGCGAGGCCCTGCGCATCAGCGTCCAGGCACTTTGCGCAGCCGTGGATGAGAGCCCGTCCTTGCGCCGGCTTCTCCTGCGCTACGTGCAGACGGAGATCGTGCAGGTCCGCCAGACGGCTTACGTCAACGCCACCTATAACCTTGAGCCGCGCCTCGCCCGTTGGCTGCTGATGTGCCACGACCGGGTGGACGGCGATGAGCTTCTGCTCAAGCACGAGTTCCTATCGATGATGCTGGGCGTGCAACGCTCCGGCGTGACGCTGGCCCTGCAGAACCTAGAGGGCGCAGGCCGCATCAAGAACACGCGCGGACGCATCCGGGTGATCAACCGCGAACTGCTGGAGGTGTTGGCGGACGGCAGCTACGGCCAGCCTGAGGCCGAGTACGTCCGCCTGATCGAGGGGGCCTGAGATGCCCCGCTACTACTTCCACCTGCGACATGGACCTGGATCCGCCGGGCTGGCCGTAGACCAAGAGGGCGATGACCTCGCTGACATGGTCGCGGTCCGTGAGCACGCGCTCTGGGTCGCGCGCGACCTGATTGCCCGAACCCGCACCTACGCCGTGCGGGACTGGTTCGTCTGCGCCTTCGAGGTCAGCGACGAGCAAGGTCAGCCCGTGCTCACGGTGCCCTTCAGCGACACCGTGTTGGAGGAGAGCGAGTGGGAGGGAGGCTGACTGCTCCATGCCCGCGTTATGGAGCGCATCATCGACCGCAGCCTCGTCGGATAGGGATTGTGGACGCGCCGAGCCGGTGGCTGCTACCCCCGGTTTGCGCGTCGGGCACGGTGATGTTCTGCCCCACTATCAGCGCCAGCAAGCCTAGGAAGCGAAGGCGAAGGTCTATCGCGGCAACCGGAGACCGGCGAAGGTCAGCGTGGCCGAGTAGACGGGATGGCCGTTCTCGTCCTTGACCATCACCGCGAAGGTGTGGTGGTCACCCTCCTCGGGAATGTTCTCGCGGGCAATGTCGGGCAGGAGGCGCTTGGCCTTCTGACGCGCGTCGTCCGGGCCTGACAACTCGGTCCCCGTATCGTCGAACTCGGGACCGCCGGCACGGACGTCGAAGAAGTAGCGCGGCATGTGGCTCTCCGCAGGGTACAGGCGGGAGCACACGGGTCTCGCAGCCGCTGACGCCCAGGATCACAGTCAGCGATGATCGACTTCTGCACCGATCGGCCACAGCACGCCTTAACGTGAGTTGGGCCTATCCTCGCACGTGAGGTCCAAACCGCGTTCCAATAGGGCTTGCCCCAATGGAACGTTCCAAACGGCGCAACGCGCCATGCCAGGAAAACGACGGGACACTGTTGGCGAATTCGACAGCTATGCCGTGAGGGCCTTGAAGCGTGAGGTGCGCGTGGGTGCCAGCGGACGCAGCGAGAACCAGGCAGCGAGGC
>NZ_JBAWTG010000344.1:0-1667 GCF_037106235.1 Methylobacterium nigriterrae
AACCAGGTTCTGAACTTCACCACGGTCGGCCCGATCGTCGGGATGCGCAGGTACAGGCTGGCGACCGCCAAGCCGATCAGCACGAGAGAGACGAGGAAGCTGGGAACGCGCGGTGGCGAGAGGCTGAGCATGATGCCATCCTGGCCTCGCCCGGTTGAGAAGTGGTGAAGCGGGCCCTCCCGTCAAAGGGCAGGCAAAGCGGGAGCAGGCCGATGAGGGTTTTCGCGGATCGCGGCTTGTCTCTGTCCCGCCTCGCTGCCGTCCTGTGCTCGTTGGCGACGGCAGCCGTGGCTGAGGACGGTCGCGGGCTGAAGCGGGGCGCCGACCCAAGCCAGGTCAGCATCTCGGGCCTCTCCTCCGGGGCTGCCATGGCGGTCCAATACGCCGTCGCTCACTCCGGCTCGGTCACCGCCGTGGGTGCCGTCGCTGGACCGCAATGGGGGTGCGCCGGAGGGAGCCTGTCGCGCGCCGTCAACGACTGCATGTGCGGCCGCAGCGCACTCACGCCAACGATCGACACCGCCCGCGGTTTGGCTGCCAGCGGTGCGATCGACGGTCTCGTCCTGGCCAAGCCGCAGTCGCTGAGCCGATCCTGGATCTTCCAGAGCCCGGCTGATGAGACCGTCTCCCCCCGCTCGAGCAAAGCGGACGCAGCCTTCCTGGCAGACTTCATCGGCACGCCTCCCGAGGTCGATCAAGGCAACGCCGTGGACGGGAGTGACCGGGCTGGACACGGCATCATCGCACCCGATGGCACCGACGCATGCGCCTATGACGGCAGCGAAACGAGCTTCGTCCGACGCTGCGGCGAGGAGGACAATGCCGGCAAGATGCTCCACGCACTGTATGGGCCGGGGTCACCCTACACCCCCAGCGAGCGTGCTGCGGATGTCCCCGGATCCGAGCTGTGGACGTTCGACCAGCGCCACCTCATCGAGAAAGTAAAATCCAGCGGCGCTTCCGTGTCGAGCGACTATTACAATCCGTTCTGGCTTTGGTGGCCGGACAGGAGTCCCCGGCGGCGCAACTTCGATATGGCATCGACTGGCTACATCTATGTTCCGCCGTCTTGCCGCTCCGCTGGCAGTGCCTGCCACGTGCACGTGGCACTTCACGGCTGCAAGCAGGACGCGAAGAGATTTGCCCGCAAGGCCGGCTACAACGAGTGGGCGGAGCACTACCGGACCATCATCGTCTACCCAGCCATCGCGCCAAGTGAGCCGGTACCGGGCCCCGTGTGCCACTTGCCGCCTGTCGACCAAACGCTCGACGCATCCTCGGTCGAGCCTAATCCCAACGGTTGCTGGGACTGGTGGGGCTATCTCGACACCGCCTCGGAAAAGGGCCGATATCTCACCAAAACCGCGCCGCAGATCCGCGTTCTTGAAAGCCTCATCGCAGAGGTGACCGCTCCCGCCGCCCCATAACTCTCCGCTTACCAAACCCTGCAATGTTGCCCGTCCAGATTGAGGAAGGAGCAACCGTGACTGATTCTGTAGGTGTCACGGGGTAGCGGGTCTTGGTTTGGCACCTTGTCTGTTTTGCTTCCGACCCAGTTGGCTCTGGCTTAGAGCCGGTCCCGCGCCGCTTGAGACGGGTTAGCGGGTAGTGCGTTGACGGATGAAGGAGCTTGCTCATGCCTTCACCTCTGTCTGTGGACCTGCGCG
>NZ_JBAWTG010000345.1:0-1666 GCF_037106235.1 Methylobacterium nigriterrae
ATTTCCACCCGAGCGGATCGTGTGCTTGACCGAGGAGACGGTCGAGACTCTCTACCTTCTCGGTGAGCAAGATCGCATCGTCGGTGTCTCGGGTTACGCAGTGCGTCCGCCTTCCTCCTGGACTGATCTCACCTGAGCGCTGCCTCGAAAAGACGCGCTACCAGGTCGAGCATGCTGGTCTGACGTGGGACGTAGATGTATTCGAGGGGCCACTCTCCGGGCTGATCCTGGCCGAGGTGGAACTCCAGCATGAGAGCCAGCAGGTTCTGCTTCCACCCTGGGTCACGACTGAGGTCACGGATGACAAGCGCTACCGCAACTCAAGGCTGGTTGGTCGTAAGAGGCCGCCCGGCTTCCGAAGTGCGTGAATCCCAGCCGCGTCCGTTCGCGTAAGCAGCGAATGGGCCTTCTCTTCGTCCTTGCCGTGGGGCTCGTGGCTGGTGTTGTCAGCGGCATCATCGGCACCGGCTCGTCCATCATGCTCGTGCCTGTCCTGGCCTACGTGTACGGGCCGAAGGAGGCGGTGCCGATCATGGCGGTGGCGGCCGTCATGGCGAACGTATCGCGTGTCCTGGCATGGTGGCGCGAGATCGATTGGAGAGCCTTCGCGGCTTATGCCGCACCCGGAGCACTGGCCGCAGCAGTGGGAGCGCGGACACTTCTCATGCTGCCGTCCCGCGCGGTCGATCTTGCCATCGGCGTCTTCCTGCTCTCGATGGTCCCAGTCCGGCACTGGCTCGCGGCCCGCCTGCTACGGCTGCACCTTTGGCACCTTGCGGTAGCGGGTGCTCTGATCGGCTTCCTGACAGGCATCGTGGTCTCGACCGGTCCGATATCGGTCCCGGTCTTCGTCGGCTACGGCTTGGCCAAAGGCGCATTCATCGGCACCGAAGCGGCCGGCTCCCTGGCTGTCTACGCGAGCAAGACGCTCACCTTCCGTGGAGCAGGTGCTCTGCCCACGAGCACACTCCTGAAGGGGCTCGTGGTGGGCTCGTCGCTGATGGGCGGCGCTTTCCTCGCCAAGCCGTTCGTGTTGCGGCTGTCGCCCGACGTGTTCCGGTTCGTGATGGACGGCCTGATGCTGGCGTCCGGGCTCAGCATGCTTTGGGGTGCCGCAGTGATGCGCTGACTGCCGGCTCCGCTGGCGCTGCGCTGGGAGGAGTAGGGTCGCCGCTTTAGGTCGCGGACTCATCGGGATCCTTGTCGTAGCGCGTGGCGACGGCTCGGAAGTGCTTGATCTTGCTGAAGAAGCGTTCGACCAGATTGCGGTGCTTGTACAGGAGCGGGCTGAAGGCCAGCACCTGCTTGCGGTTGGGCATCGGCTTCACGTTCGCCCATGCACCCTGCTCGGCCATCCGGGTCCGCAGCGCGTCGCTGTCCTAGGCCCGATCACCCAGCAGGATCTGCCCCGCGCCCAACCCGCTCAGCATATCCGCAGCCGAGCGCCCATCGTGGGCTTGGCCTTCCGTGATCTTGAGCGCCACGGGACGGCCCTCAGCATCCGCCAGCGCGTGGATCTTGCTCGTCAGACCGCCGCGCGAGCGACCCATGCCACCGGATCGGCTCTCTTTTTTTCTAGGACGGCAAAGTCGGCTGTCTGTTAGCATCTGGAGCTGGGGGCGCCTGATGGAAGGGGTGCCATGTCTCGCATCCAAGTCCGGATCCC
>NZ_JBAWTG010000346.1:0-1656 GCF_037106235.1 Methylobacterium nigriterrae
ATGGTCATCCTCAATCCGCTGACCGGGCAACTCATCACCATCGCGCTACCCGAGCCGCGCCCGCTGGCCGACCGATCTCGCGCGGCGACAACAGTGTCCCCGCTCAATCGTGCCATGACCGCCCTCGACGCCCGGAATGGCATGTCGGCGGACCACGATGTCGTCAGACGCATCCGCGAGGGCATCGCATCCCGGCAGGATCAGCCCGGCGGCTGGCAGGCATTGCTCGACGAGGCGACGGAGGGCGCCGGCTGCTCAGTGAGCTGGGATGGTGACACGGTAGAGAGCGTGACCGTCTGGGACGAGCCCCCGCGCCTGTCGCACAGGGCTCGCGACCACCACACTGTCCCGTTCGGGCATCTCGACGCGCAGAAGGCGGGCGAGGAGGACGACTAAAGCTGGCTCTCGAGGCATTCGCCTAGCTGCCAGCACTGCCGTGCGGCTGTGGTACCTCAAAGCAGTTCACCCTCTGCCCATTTCGACGCCAGCGTTTAGTGAACCACTCACGGCGATCGCTCGTTGGTTCAGTGAGCCTGGACGGGCTCGTTTCCTTGACGTGGGACGAAGAGCCGGTTGTCTGGACGGGAGGGGGAGCTTGGCTCGCCCACCCAGGCAACCGGCTTTCGCGCATCAGTGGCCGAGGTGCTGGCCGAATGTGCTGGCGGACCAAGGTGCTCAAGCGGGGTCTCGGTAATTTGTACGCGGGGCGCCATTGCGCGCGTACTGCTTACGGCTAGGCTCGGGCTACCGGTTTCCTCTCACGGGCCGGCGCAATCCTCCCACTCAGGAGGGCAGTCGGCTCCGTGCCGCTGCCCTCGTTTTCTCCGTCCGCTCCAAACGATTGCTAGCCCTCACCTTGAGGCGCAGCATCGTGCGCCCCAGTGCAGAAGCTGGAGGAGGCGCGCTATGGCAGAGACAGATACGTCATCGGCTCTGAGCCATCCGCTCATCGAGAGTGACCACATTGAGGGCACGGCTGTTTTCGCCGCGAATGGGAAGCGGATCGGAACCATCAAGCGTCTCGTGATCGAGAAGATCAGCGGCCATGTCGCCTATGCCGTCACCTCATTCGGCGGCTTCCTGGGCGTGGGTTCCGAGGTCCATACGATCCCGTGGGAACAGCTGCACTACGACACGAAGCTCCACGGCTATCACACGACCGTCACGGCGGAGCAGCTGCGCCAAGCACCCGAGTTCTCCCGGGGCGACGAGGCGCTCCTGTCTCGTTACGAGAGGCAGAAACTCGTCAACTTCTACGCGGAACCCATGTAAGGAGCGCCCCGCGGCTTGGCCGCATTAATCATTTGCAGCCGTTGATCATTGGGCGCAGCATCGTCGTGCGCCCCGTTCCCAATCCGGGGTGGCAGGCACCGGCCGCACACGTATGGTTCCTACCTGTGCAAGCGCGGAGCGGTCGGTGACCCCACCTCCAATAACTGCGTGGGCCGTGAAGCGCCCGTTCTCATAATTCCCCTGCCTCGAACTGGGCGGCTCCATAACGCTCAATCCGTGCGAATGGGCCGGGATTGCCCGGCATTTTGATTTCCAGACACAAACCTAGTACTACTGTGTCACAAACGAGCGATGGCAGCAGGGACATCGGTGAAGGGACAGGACCAGTGCACGCGCCAGTCTCAAGCGCAGGCTCTTGATGGA
>NZ_JBAWTG010000347.1:0-1650 GCF_037106235.1 Methylobacterium nigriterrae
CCGAGATCTGAGCGCCCGAGCCGCTCACCTCGCATCACTGGCAGCGAACACCTCGATCCCGCGGATGCGAGCCTTCGTCCGCTCGCTGGTGACGATCGCCAGGGCTGCAGACAGGCAGAGCGCGACAATCACCAGTGACCTGATAGCCCGATGGCGCCGGTCCCAGATCTTTGATCGAATCATGGCCCCGACGAGTGGCCAGCGCGTGCGGCGAAAGCTTGGCCATTTCATGCCCCGATCCAGAGTTCGATAAGGATGAAGCCGAGTTCCGGTGCCACCACGTGCTCGATGCCCTAGAGCGGGTGCAGCACGTCGAGCAGCTCTATGCCGAAGTCGCGGCTGTTCTCGCCGAAGTAGCGAACCTGGTTTGGGCACGATGTATCCGACCGCTACGCCGAGCAGAATGCCGGCAACGACCTGGACATAGAGACTTTTGGGACCGGCATGCTCCTGCCGGTGGGTGCGCCGCGACCGGGTGAGGAGGGCCCGCTCTTCACCCTACCAGCAGCACCGGATGTGCCGGTTCCGCTACTCACCTCCACGGGGGTCCGGGCTCGGCCGCATCCTGGCGGGCGCACAGACAATCGAACGTAGCGGGGCCTCGGTGAGGCCGCTCTTTTCCTCGCATCTAACCTCGGTCCTCGTCGCGATGGCGCGCGACGCCCACGGCCTTGCCTGGCCCTGTTAAGCAACGTCGCCGACGACCTAGAGCGCGGCCGGCTGGTGCGTGCCGCCGGACCGGACAGTGACATTCCTGTCGAAATCCGCCTCTACCATCCGCGTGCCCGGCAAAGTCCGGCGGCGGAGTCCGGCGGCGGAGCGTCTTTGGTCGCTCGTGGCCAGCCCCGACCAGGACGGGCAAGGCGCGGTCGCCGCTGCGGTGTCCCCTGAGCCAGGGTGGGACCCGGCCTCGAACGTCGCAGGGCCGTAGGCGTGCATGACCTGCAGTATATGGACCATCCGGCAATGGCGGGTGCGGCGGCTGCAGCCTGGGCGAAGCCGTCCTCGAGCGCCCGATTTGACCGGCTGAGGAAGAGCCAGAGCTGGACTCATGTCAGTTTGGTTGATGACAGCCTATGGACTAGGACGGCAGCCTCACGCGTCATCGCTCAATTGAGGAGCGCGATTATTGCGTGAATGTCATCCACATCACCCGCTGTCCTGTTCGCCGCCCGCCGATGGCCAAGCACCAAGATCAACAGCAGCGTCGAAACGGTGACAGCGCTCCATTGGACGCCGGTCACAGTCCGGGCCCAAGTCCGGGCAAGATGTATGAGGGCAATCCCGATGGCGAATGCAGGGAGCAACCAAGACAGCATTGGTGCCGTGAACTAAGGTATTCCAACTCGTTCGATGTTTGATGCTGCTCTTGGTCACTATCAATGGTGATCTTCAGCACGGGCAGGACCTGCCTGCTTGGCTTTCCATGCTTTTTTGCGTTGCAGCAGCTCGATGCTGACGCCATCCGGATCCTCGATGAACAAATTGCGCAAACCGGGGTTCACCTCATTTATTCCCGAGACTATAGCGACGTCCTCTCGTTGAATTTCAGCTAGGAGCCCTCTCTGATTGGGGGCAGTGAGGCAAGCTACTCCTGATCCTCATCGGTCCCGGATGTATCGCTCCCGCAGGTCACGCGCTTCTCTTCGC
>NZ_JBAWTG010000348.1:0-1636 GCF_037106235.1 Methylobacterium nigriterrae
TCTGGATCTGTTCGTTGAAAGACATGGCCAACTCCGTCCAAAGTTCAGAGATCCAGAAGATGATCCAATCTACAGCTCCCTGCATGGTATCTTTGGCCAATCGGACGGGTCGTCGAGGGTGTTAGGTGACGAAGCGGGCGTGACGGATAGGCTGGTGGCGTCCCCGCCAAGAGACACCGCCATGCTGCCCCTGCCCACCCGCTTCGCCGGGCTCATCCTGGCGTTCGCGCCGCTGTTCGTCCACCGCTCGTGGCGACACGCCCAGATCCTGCTGGTCGGCGCGATCCTGACGCCGGGGCGGCGCACTGTGACGAGTGTCCTGCGCATCATGGGCCGCGCGCAGGAGCGGCGGTTCGTGAACGCCCACCGCATCCTCAACCGGGCGGCGTGGTGCCCGCGCAGCGGCAGCCGCACCCTGCTCGGGCTCCTCGTCGACGCGTTCGCGCAACGCGGCCCCGTGGTCCTGGGACTGGACGACACGATCGAGCGCCGCCGCGGCAAGCGGATCGCGGCCAAGGGCATCTACCGTGATCCGGTTCGCTCCTCCCACAGCCATTTCGTCAAGGCGAGCGGGCTGCGCTGGATGAGCCTGATGTTGCTCGCCCCGATCCCCTGGGCGGGGCGCGTCTGGGCGCTGCCGTTCCTGACTGCGCTGGTGCTGTCCGAGCGCGCCTGTCGCGAACGGGGCCGTCGGCATAAGCCGTTGCTCGACGTCGGACGCCAACTCGCCCTCCAGGCCCGCCGCTGGCTGCCGGGGCGCGACCTAGTGGTGGTGGGCGACAGCGGCTTCTCGGCCTTGCTGTTCCTCGACGCGATGCGCCGCGCCCGCATCACGGCCATCACCCGCCTGCGGCTCGACGCAGCGCTCTACGACCCCGCCCCGCCGCGGCCGCCCGGCACGATCGGGCGCCCGCGGACCAAAGGCGCGCGGCTGCCTACGCTCGCCGCGACCCTCGCGGCCAAGGACACGCGCTGGCACGCGGTTGTGGTGCCGGGCTGGTACGGGGCCGGGCGAGCGCACGATCGAGATCGCCTCGGACACCGCGGTGTGGCGGCACGGCGGCCTGCCCGTCGTGCCGATCCGCTCTCGTGCTCATCCGCGATCCCGAGGCGCGCTTCCCGCCCCAGGCCCTGCTCTGCACCGAACCGACGCGCGAGCCCGCGCAAATCGTGGGGTGGTTCGTGCGGCGCTGGAACGTCGAGGTCACCTTCCAGGAAGTGCGCGCCCATCTCGGCGTCGAGACGCAGCGGCAGTGGTCCGACACGGCGATTGCCCGCACCACGCCCTGCCTGCTCGCCCTGTTCTCGATCGTCACGCTGCTGGCTGCACGGCTCCCGGCCCGCCAACGGCGACGCATCGCGGCCGCCGCGTGGTACCCCAAACCGCGCCCGACCTTCGCCGATGCCCTGGCCGCCGTGCGCTGTGCGATCTGGCGCGAGCGGACTTTGGCAACATCACTGCGCCGACCCGCCCGAACAAAACCCCGCTTCCGCTTGCCCGCGCCCTGGGCCTATGCCCTCTGCCACGCCGCATGAATGGCCAAAGATACCATGCAGGGAGCTGTAGATTGGATCATCTTCTGGATCTCTGAACTTTGGACGGAGTTGGCCATGTCTTTCAACGAACAGATCCAGA
>NZ_JBAWTG010000349.1:0-1593 GCF_037106235.1 Methylobacterium nigriterrae
CGCCGTATCGCCACCCGTTACGACCGCTTGGCCACGAACTACCTCGCTGCCGTCTGCCTTGCTGCGACCGTCAGCTACTGGTTGTGAGTCCGGCGCCTAGGACTGGCTCGCGCATCGGGACGATCCGGCCTTCTACGACGCCAGCGACCTGCGCTCACGCTACGGCAAGGTCTCCACGCCGTTGTTCCACCTCGTCTCCTGGTTCGACCTGTTCCTCAACTCCTCGCTCGACAGCTACATGGGGCTGTCCGCGCACGCCGCGACGCCCGAGGCCCGTGCCGGCCAGCGCCTCGTCATCGGACCCTGGACGCACGCTTTCGACCCCACGCCCGGGCTGCGCAAGTTTCCGGGCTCCGAGTTCAACGACTTGGCCGCCGCCGCCGCGTGGTTCGACCAGCAGGGCCGCGGCGTCCGGCACCCGGTCTTCGATCACAAGGTCATCCACTACGTCATGGGCGCGAATCGCTGGCGGGCCGAGGAATCCTGGCCGCCGCAGGGCATCCGGACGACCGCGTTCTATCTGCGCGGGGACGGCCTTCTCTCGGTCGAGCCGCCCCGCGACGACAAGGCCGAAGACCGCTACCGGTACGATCCCGCCGACCCGACGCCGTCCCTGCGCGGCCAGGCGTTGCTGGGCGGCTGCGTCGACCAGCGGCCCAACGAAGGGCGAAAGGATCGGCTCGTCTACACGACCGCGCCGCTCGACCAGGATGTCGAGATCGCGGGACCGGTGCGGCTCAGACTGTTCGCCAGCTCCTCGGCGACGGATACGGACTGGCACGTCAAGCTGATCGACGTGTTTCCGGACGGCACCGCCTACAATCTCACCAGCGGCGCGGTCCGGGCGCGCTACCGGACGTCGCGCACGGCGCCGACCGCGCTCACCCCCGGCGCGATCGAGAGCTACGACGTCGACATGATGGCCACCAGCAACGTCTTCGCCAAGGGCCATGGCATCCGGGTCGTGATCGAGAGCAGCGACTACCCCTATTTCGACCGCAATCCGAATGCCTTCGTCGACCTGGCGCGCGCGACCTCGGCCGATTACGTGGTCGCCGAGCAGCACATCCATCGCGACGCCGCGCATCCCTCCCGCATCGACCTTCCGGTCATTCCCGCGGACCGCGAGCGCCGCTGGATCGATCAACCCTTCTGGGAGGATCGCTCGTTCGCCTTCGCGCTGACGATGCCCGACCTGCGCAAGCCCGAGCTTCCAGAGCTCCGCGCCGCGGATCTTCCGAAGGGGTGAGGCGATGAACCTGCTCCCGCCCACCCTGCCGCTCGTCGACCCCAGGCATCGCCCGCTGACCGCGGTCGCCGACGTCTCGACACTCGACTGGAACGACTTCCGGTTCTTCCTGGCAGTCGCACGGGCGGGCACGGTCAGCGCGGCGGCCCGCGCGCTCCAGATCGATCAGGCGACGGTCGGACGCAAGGTCGCCGCCCTCGAAGCCGCGCTCGGGCTTCAGCTCTTCGAGCGCAGCCCGCTCGGCTATCTGATCCTCCCCCGTTTTTGTGGACACGGAGGTTACGTTGCCCAGCGCTGCTCGGCCTGCTCAGGCGTACGGTACCCGAGGGCTGAGTGGAGGCGCT
>NZ_JBAWTG010000350.1:0-1566 GCF_037106235.1 Methylobacterium nigriterrae
GGGAGGTTCAGCGTGCCGGGCCTGACCTCGGCACTGCGCTCCAGGAACAGCTCCTCGATGGTGCGGTAGCTGAGCGGGTCGCGCAGGTCTCGGTCATGGCTTCAGCCGCCGAGCCTGCAGGTAAGCCCGGCGGGCGCGTAGGGCCGCCAGGGTGGCCTTGATCCTCCACAACGCGCCCATGGCCCTGATGGTGTTCTGCCCGTTCTCGTTCAGCCGTTCGATCTGCTCGACCTGCTCGGCGCAGCGCTTCTCGCCCTCTGCGATGAGGCGAGGGAGGGCAGAAAGCCTGGCACCAGCCGCTCCTGCCATGGCCCGCTCCCGGCCACTGACTACTGAGAACATTCCTTATCAGAAACCAGAGAAGCCCTCGCGGTGGCTGGTGAGACTGGGTGTCATCGCGACCAATGTGACAGCGCCATCCTACTTTCCGAGCAGGCAAGATTCGAGAAGGTCTGCGGAGTGGCGCCCTCACCAGCAGGGTATATGGCTGGCGTCCTATGCCAGGTCGTCGCCGTGTCGGCCCACAGCCAGCAGCTTAGTTCGGCGGGGTGAAGTCCAGGGACAGATCAATGTGGAACGGGTTGATGCCACGCCTGTTTCGCACAGAGGCGACATAGCGCACCTGTCCAGAGCTATGATTCAGGTTTTGCAGTATTGATGCCAGAGTTTTGAAGGCTTGCACACGAGCATCGTCGTCGGCTTTTGCGTCAAACTTCGCCGCATCTTTTACATGCTGCGACCCACTGTGCAGATCTAGGTAGTACCTCGGCATCTGCGTTCTCGCCTGTGACAGCCAGAAAGCTGCGTGTCGTAGGCATCATTTCTGATGCAATTGGAATATGGTCTTATATTCAGCAGTTCATCCTAGCACCACAGTGTCCCCCCTTCGGTGTGCCGCGCTGCTGTTCAGCCATTCCGGCAGCGGTCCGGCCATGAGCCTCTCCCTGGAAGCCTACTCCGAGCTCCCTGCCGGTCATGCTTCGGCTGGAATGGTCATTCTGAGCCGGACGGCAGCATCAGGAGCGGCAACCAAGGCCAGCCCTGATGCCTCCGGTGAGACCAAGGAAAGCCGTCGGTGAGGCTAGGGCTGCCGTTCTGGATTGTCCCGGGGAGCTTTAGGCTGCCTGTGACTCTCCCTGCTCGGCATGCCATGCGGCGGACAGCTCCAGGGACGCGGTGAAGACGGTGCGGTCGTTGGCATCTCGGACGACGACGTTAAGCCTCTGGCCCGCATACCTCTCGGGCCGGTCCCCGGCGATCTGACACAACGCTCGCAACGCCTCTGACGAGACGGCCCTGGGGTTTGCACACTCCGTGCCCTCCTCGTCACGGATCGAGAGATGAAGGTCTTGGAAATCAAAAAAGTACCGGGCCATTGCTTTGATCCAACCCGTTCAAGAGCGAATGTGGCTCGTTTTACTCCACTAGGAGGCGTCAAATCGGCTGAACGGCTCATTAATCTTTTTACGTCGCGAAATAGGATAGCAGTTTCGTCCGGAAACGTACAACAAGGACCGGCCTCACTGAGCGTATCACGCAGCGTTTCTCGGGACTCCAGCCGTATCA
>NZ_JBAWTG010000351.1:0-1554 GCF_037106235.1 Methylobacterium nigriterrae
GAATTCGCCAACAGATCAACCGCGCGCGGGGCGCGCACCATCATGACGAGGAAATGGGGCGCCCCGTTGCTGACTGACTGGTGACGGTCCATCTGCTCTGGCGGCGGCCGCATGGAGGCCGACGGACACTGGACGTCCCAACTCCGCCCAACAGATCGGTCCGCACTGTTTCCAGGCACCATCCTTTGTCGCCGCCATCCTTGGCGAGCACGATCAGCAGTATCTGACTTTGCCTGCATTGCAGCGGCCGCCGCCCCGATCCCTCATGACAGGTGTTGGCCATGGATGTTTTCCTCGAACGCTGCGCTGGCCTGGACGTCCACCAGGCCAGCATCGTCTGCTGCGTCCTGATCGGCGCTCCAGGGCGCAAGCCGCAGAAGCTGCTGCGCAGCTTCGGCACGACCACGCGCGATCTGGAGGCCTTGCGGGCGTGGCTGGCCGAGCACGGCGTCACCCACGTCGGCATGGAGAGCACCGGCGTTTACTGGAAGCCGGTGTATGCTGTGCTGGAAGGGCACGTTGATCTGACTGTCGGTAACGCCCACCACATCAAGAACGTGCCTGGCCGCAAGACGGACGTGAAAGATGCGGAATGGATTGCGCAGCTGGTCCGCCACGGCCTGGTCGCCAAGAGCTTCGTGCCGCCGCCCGCGATCCGCGACCTGCGCGAGATGGTGCGTCACCGCCGCACGCTGATCGAAACGCGGACAGCGGTGCGCAACCGAGTGCTGAAGCTGCTGGAGGGTGCCAACGTCAAACTATCCGGCGTGGCCAGCGACATATTCGGCGTCTCCGGCATGGCGATGCTGGAGGCGCTTGCCGCGGGCACCACCAACGCTTCCGAGATGGCCGGCTTGGCGCGTGGGCGGATGCGGAGCAAGCACGCGGCTCTGGAAGCTGCGCTGCAGGGGCGTATGGGCGAGCACCAGTGTTTTCTGCTCGGCATGCATCTGCGCAACCTGAAGGCGATCGGTCAGGACCTGGAAACCCTTGACGTCCGCATCGGGATCCAGCTCGAGCCGTATCAGGCGCAGCACCAGCTCCTGACACAGATCCCCGGCGTGGACTGGGTGACGGCGGCCTCGATCATCGCCGAGATCGGCACCGACATGGACGTGTTCGCCAGTGCGCGCCGCCTGGCAGCCTGGGCCGGGGTCGCGCCGGGCAATTACGAGAGCGCGGGCAAGCCGAAGGGCGCCGGAACGCGACGGGGCAACGTGTTCCTCAAATCGGCGCTGTTCGCCGCCGCCTCAGCCGCGGTGCGGACCAAGGGCAGCTATTACCGCGACAAGTACAACCGCCTGCGCGCGCGCCGTGGCCCGGTGCGGGCGGTCATGGCCATTGCGCACAAGCTGCTCGTCGCCGCGTTCCACATGCTGAGCACGGGCGAGGCGTTCCGCGACCTCGGCGAGGGCTACCTCGACCAGGTCGCCCGCAAGCGCTCCACCTCCAAGCTCGTCCAGCGCCTGACCAACCTCGGCTACGACGTCATGCTCGTCCCAAAAGCGGCGTAGACCGCCGGCCCGCCCGTCCAAGGTCTATTTCCTCAGCAGT
>NZ_JBAWTG010000352.1:0-1524 GCF_037106235.1 Methylobacterium nigriterrae
CATGCTCGTTCGTGCGGCAGGAAGCGACGCATCATCTTTTGCTCGGAGGCGGGTCGTGGACGTCATCGTCAATCCGATCGGGGCGGCCGGCACCGAATGGTGCCTGTATGACCGCCTTGGCCACCATCTCGGCCTGATCCGCGAGGTGCCGTGGCCAAACACCCCTTTTACGATCGTGCCGGAGCGAGGGAGCCGGCTCGACGGCATCCCTCTCTTCCATCCTTCGCTGGACGTCGCGCTGGCGGCCATCGAGGAACATCTTGGCGGCACATGCGAACTTGTCGGCGGCTCATCGCAGTGACGCGAATGCCTTACTTCTCACAGCGGGCATTGGCAGCGTAGTCACCCTCGACGATCCACGTCCAGCCCGCTCACTTCGGCTTGCTCGCAACCGTGGTCGAGCCGGCTCAAGGCCGAACTCATTGCTACCTCGTGCAGGGCCAGATCTCTCCCAAGGCGACGCGCAGCAGCGGGCCGGCCTCCTCATGCCGATGCTGCGGGTTTAGCTTCAGCCATTGACATACCACTCGATGAGCCTGTTCCACCTTCATGCCGTAAGCTCGGCAGTATAATCGCCCACTTCTGCCCGAGGCGTCTGCAGTGCTGATCTCGCCCAAAGTGTAACGGAGGCCGATAGCGTACCGTTGCGAGGCCGATGGCGCCTTGCAGAGTGCGTGAAGCTCGTGCCTACTCATGGCTTCAGCGTAGGTGGAGCTGACGAGCAGTAAGGGAACAGCCCCGATCAAAGCATGCTTCATCCTGCGCTCCGAAACGGCCACGATTGATGGCGGGTCACCGCATTCGGTGCAAGATGGCGCGAAGGCTTACGGTTCGTTGCGGGATGCCCGAGCGTAGGCGCTGACCGCGGGCACAGCGACCACGCAGGCGCGCCATGCGGGTGGACAGCCCCGTCTCGTCGATGAAGATCAGGCGCTCGGGATCGAGGTCGGGCTGCGCGGCAAACCACGCCTCGCGCGCTGCGGCCACGTCCGGACGAGCCTGCTCGGCCGCGTGCGCTGACTTTTTTTCCACGTCACCGCCCGGCGGGCGAAGAACCGCCAGAGCGTGCCCAGTCCGACCGATACGCTGCGCTCGGCACGCAGGCACTCCTGCATCTCGGCGAGCGTGATGTCGTCCTTCTCTTCGGTGAGGGCGAGCAGGAAGGCTTCGTGCACGTCGAGCTTGGAGCCGGGTGGGCGGCCCTGACGCTGAGCCCGCGTCCCTCCTGTCGTCGTTGCGTGCGCGGCCCAGCGGATCACCGTGGCGATGCCAACCCGATAGCGCAGGGCCGCGGCCCGGCGGGACAGGCCCGCGCCCACCGCGTCCAGGACGCGAATACGCAGATCGTGGCTGTAGGCACGGGCCATGGCGATCTCCCTGACGAACCCTCAGGGATCAACGCTCACCCCGCCACGCCGACTCAGGGATGAACCGCTCCGGGATTTTCGGAGGCTCCAACTCTTGAGAGACTGGAGCCATGACGAAGCATATCCCACCTTTCTCCCCTGAGGTTCGCGAGCGGGC
>NZ_JBAWTG010000353.1:0-1521 GCF_037106235.1 Methylobacterium nigriterrae
AACCAGGTTCTGAACTTCACCACGGTCGGCCCGATCGTCGGGATGCGCAGGTACAGGCTGGCGACCGCCAAGCCGATCAGCACGAGAGAGACGAGGAAGGTGAGTACGCGTGGTGGCGAGAGGCTGAGCATATCCCATCTCGGCGCTGCGTGGTTAAGTGGTCGTGAAGAGGTTCTGCCGACGGAACGGCGGGGCGACAGGGAGTTGGCTTATGAGGGTTATCGCAGATCTGTGCATCGTTCCCATGGGGGTCGGGCCGTCCGTCTCCTCGTACGTAAAGGAGATCAAGGCTGTTATCGACGCGAGCCACCTCAATGCTGAAATGCATGCAAATGGCACGAACATCGAAGGCGAACTCAGCGACATCTGCCAGTTGATCGAGCAGTGTGACGCTAGGTTGAGTGAGGTGGGCGTCCAGCGCGTTTTCTTCACGATGATTTTCGGGTCGCGCCGCGACAAAGAGCAATCCATGGCCGACAAGCTCAAAGCTGTTTCATAGCGTTCGACAGTCCCTGGCGCGGCCGCCGCTAGGAAAGTTCGGTGGCCACGCCACTTCTCTTTGCCGCCCTGGACGCCACATGGGTGTCCTCATGCTTCGTCCACTCACCCCGCGTGCCCATGCGCTTCGATGGCGATGCCCGTGGCGAGTGGATCGTCGACCCGGATGAACTCGCGCGCAAGCTCGGTGTCACAACCCAGCAACGGAAGGACGAGATGATGCTGGGCCCTGTCCATACGCGTATCGAGATGAGGCGTGGGGCCGATCGGGGCCGGCGTCGGGTCAGGGTCCAGTGCCGAGAGTCGATTTGGCAGGATGTCTTCGACTGCAATGGATGCCTGATCCACGAATACCGCCTGTCACCGGACAGACTGCCGGTGGACACGATTCACGAGGACGTGCTGAAGGAGGCGCCTCATGCCTGCGGAAGCCAGCCGCACCAGCCTCGCTCAGACTGCGCTCGACGCCTACCTTCGGGCCGAAGGCGCTGACCGACGCGGGGAGAGCGGTGTGCCCACCTGCGAGATCGTCGATCTGGTCACCGATCTGCTCTTGCTGGCCCAGCAGCGGGGCAGCGATCCGCATTCGGTCGTCCGCAAGGCCGAGAAGCACGTGCTCGCCGAGACCAGCTAGCGATACTGAGTGGCAGACAGGCCCACGGCTGCGCACCGCTGGCCGCTGGGCGGTCACAGGGAGTTGATCGAACCGCTGGCGGTTAGGTGCGCCTGAGCACGGCGTAACCGTTCGGAAAGCGTGACGATACACAGGGGAATGTCCTGCCCCTTGAGGGTGACGACTCGCTCCGGACCACGCCAAGAGGCTCACATGACCGCCACCCCGTTCCGCTGGTTGCTGTCCCTGGTCGCCCTTCTGATGCCCGTCGCTGTGGCGTGCCGCGATGTCAGCACAAGCAACGAAGACAGTGCGAAGCCCGCGGCGGCCGAAGTGGTGTTCCGCCACTACGTCTGATCGGACCCGCGCCAAGTTGCGCCTCGCTCAGTGGCTCGGCGAGCGTGATCCGG
>NZ_JBAWTG010000354.1:0-1510 GCF_037106235.1 Methylobacterium nigriterrae
AGCACAGCCGCCCAGGTCTCACCGCTAGACGAAGCCCCGCGGACTGAGCACCCGTGGGGCTTCAACCGGCCGAGACGCGAGCCCCGTACTAACCTAAGACCACGCCTGTAGCCCTTCAGACGCCTAGTTTCGGTGATCAGGCTTGGTGGGGCGCATTGCTGCCTCACCAGCCGCCAGCGCTCGCAGACGGATCGCATCTGCATTGAAACTTACGCGAAGGGGAACGCGCACGTTGTGCGAATTTCGCAGCCTCGCGCGAGAACGGGGTTCGTCGGTCCGGGAGCTGGCTGTGCGGGATCGACAATGGCCGTCACTGACCCAGGCGATTAGGCTGGCGCCCCGAACGGTGGAGGGCGTCATGCCGGAGCCGGATTACGACCGCGACCTGAAGCGTCTGGAACGTCGTGTCGGGCTGGTTGAGGCGATCGCGGCTGAGAGAGAGCGACTGCGCACCGTGCTCCACCGAGCGCAACTCTTCCTGGATCGAACGGACTCCCAGCCTCCGGCCAGCGCGCGGCTCATCTGGGAATGGCACCGGAAGTGAGAGCGGAGGCATCGCCTTTCGTGAGTGCCGTCAAATCGCAAACTGGAGGAAACGAGCCATGGCAGAGACGGGTACGTTATCGGCTCCGAGCCACCCGCTCATCGAGAGCGATCACATCGAGGGCACGGCTGTCTTCGACGCGAACGGGAAGCGGATCGGATCGATCAAGCGCCTCGTGATCGAGAAGATCAGCGGCCATGTCGCCTATGCCGTGACCTCATTCGGCGGCTTCCTGGGCGTAGGCTCCGAGGTTCATACGATCCCGTGGGAACAACTGCACTATGACACGAAGCTCCACGGCTACCACACGACCATCACGGCGGAGCAACTGCGCCAAGCACCCGAGTTCACTCGCCGTGACGAGGCTCTCCTGTCTGGGCACGAGAGGCAGCAACTCAGCGACTTCTACGCGGAACCCATGCCATAAGGATCGCTCCGCGCCCGGTCCTCTGATGACGCGAGACGCTCGCTTGAGATGGCTCGCGCCTGGGCAGCCAAGCAGCTGATTGTAGTCCAGTGCCCCCGAAAGAGCCGGGCGAGATCCTCCCCACTCTTCGGGTCTGCAAAGACTGCCTGCACCGCTAAGCGCCCGTTCCCATAACTCCTCTTCCGCAAGCCGGGCGGCTCCATAACGCCCAATCGGCGAGCTCCTGAGTCACCGCGGAGCCTTCAGGATGTGGCAAGATTATCGAAATAAAACCCTTTTGCTACTCGCGGAAATGTAGCAGTAAATCGACCGGTCTCCCGCATGACTACAAAAATTTACAGTTGATTGCGGATATAATATTACAAACAGGCCGGATTGTAGTTTCGCGATTACATCCTTGGCCTCTTGACTCTGCTCGGCTGCGGCCTCACGCTGGCGCAGTCGAATTCATCTGTCGAAGCGCCGCATGGAGCGGCTGTCCC
Organism: Methylobacterium nigriterrae; assembly: GCF_037106235.1. Classification (NCBI taxonomy): domain Bacteria; kingdom Pseudomonadati; phylum Pseudomonadota; class Alphaproteobacteria; order Hyphomicrobiales; family Methylobacteriaceae; genus Methylobacterium; species Methylobacterium nigriterrae. Next base: position 1,454 of record NZ_JBAWTG010000354.1, read on the forward strand.
GCTCGTCATTCTGCCTGCGCTCGGTCCGGTACTTGTCCGCGTCGCGCTGAATTCGCT
>NZ_JBAWTG010000355.1:0-1497 GCF_037106235.1 Methylobacterium nigriterrae
TCCGCTTACGCGAATTTCCCGAGGCCTCGCGCGCGCGAAGATGGGCTTATGGAACCCGCGTGGTTTCTACGGATATCGGCGCCACTCACCGGAGCGCAGCCTGGCCGCGCGCCCTGGCACGCGATGATCCGGGGTGGCAGGCACCGGCCGCGCGCGCTCCCCCTCTTGGCATGTCGCGGTCGGTGCCCCGGCGCCATAAGGGCACTTACGCGAAGGGAAGCGAGCCGATTATGCGAATTCGCCTGCCGCGTTCCAGCTGGGGAGCGATCAGTGCAATCTCTCGGTCAGCCCAGGCATGATGCGCCCTCTCGGCCCATACTGATCAAGGATCAGCTCGCATAATTTAGGTCGATTCTTCTCCTTCTCTAACTCAATCATGACAACGGTGACTAGGGACTGGAACTCTTCACCAAAAAAATCTTCTGACTTCATCCCGGCATCCTTGAGCTTTGTAAAGATCTCTACGTTATCTACTTTCAGAATTTTTGCAGGAATATTTTGCCCACGTTAAAGACCCAAATGTCGTCGCGTACCTTGTAAGTTCCATGGATTTGGCAATAGCTGGCGTAGAAGCGCCAGCTAGGATGATCGCCAACAGTACAGCCTGCTTCGAGGGCAGTTTCCCGGTACACCACGGCATTTGCCATTATAGGCCGGACTCACGTTGCCATCATGATAGGAGCGTCCCCGTACGTCCGCCGGGAAAGCCGGCAGCAGCCTCCTTTCAGGAGAGGCTTGGAGGCTGGGGCTTACGCGCCCTGAGTGGTGCCATAACTCCCCTTCCGCGAACTGGGCGGCTCCATAACGCTCACCGTGCGAAAGGGCCGGGATCGCCCAGCATTTTGATTTCCAGACACACAAACCTAACAGGTTGAAGTGCTTGGGAAACCGTCGTTTTTCTTACACGGCGTTCTGCGCGTCTGGAACGATCCATACGGTCACGCGCTATTGAAACGCCGCTGCGACGCTAACGAGCGTGTCAAAGCCAAGCCGGACGCGTGTCGGTGGCCTTGTTGAGCTGATAAAAGCGCAGTCTGGGATCAGAAGAGCGGGGTGTGCCTTGATGTGCGGATGCCAAAGAGACGCTGAAGCAGCAGGCTAAACGCCTCAACGGGATCTTGCGCGACATTGATGATGGTTGGAGCGGCAATAAAATTCGCGAATAATAAGTAAAAGGGCCGCCATTTGGCGGCCCAATCGGGTCTTCATCTAAATTGGATGGATCAGAAGTCCATGCCGCCGCCCGGCATCGCCGGAGCCGCACTCTCCTTCTTCGGCGCGTCGGCGACCATCGCCTCGGTGGTGACGAGCAGGCCGGCGACCGAGGCGGCACCCTGCAGCGCCGCCCGGACGACCTTGGCCGGGTCGACGATGCCGGCCTGGAGCATGTCCACGTATTCCTCGGTCTGGGCGTTGAAGCCGTAGGTCTCCGAGCCCGTGTTGTCGGAGATCTTGCCGACCACGATCGAGCCCTCGACGCCCGCGTTCGAGGCGATC
>NZ_JBAWTG010000356.1:0-1481 GCF_037106235.1 Methylobacterium nigriterrae
TACTACTGTGTCACAAGAATGGGGTGTATGAGGGGTGATCCGATCTCGTGCAGGAGCGCGGCATGGATGCCCTGAACTCTTCGTTGGCCGACCAGCCGCGCTTTGCGGCCTATGTCGACACCCTCTCGGGCGTCCTCGGCCATGCTGATCGGGTCGCGCCGCTGAAGGCCTACTGCACCGGCCTCCTCCTACCGGGCTCGCGCAAGAGCATCGAGCCCATGGCAGCCCGGATCGCACCGGCTCGGGTTCAGGCTACCCATCAGGCGCTGCACCACTTCGTGGCCAAGGGCGACTGGTCAGACGCCGCTTTGTTGGCCCGGGTCCGCGCCGCGGTGCTGCCGATGATCGAGAGCCAAGGCCCGATCCAGGCCTGGATCGTCGATGACACGGGCTTTCCCAAGAAGGGCCGGCACTCGGTCGGGGTGTGGCGGCAATACTGCGGGCAGATCGGCAAACAGGAGAACTGCCAAGTCGCCGTGACGCTCTCGCTGGCCAATGCCCAGGCCAGCCTGCCGATCGCCTACCGCCTCTACCTGCCGGAAGCCTGGGCACAGGATCCCGAGCGGCGCACGAAGGCTGGCGTGCCCGAGGCGATCTTCTTCCAGACCAAGCCGGAGATCGCGCTGGATCAGATCCGTACCGCCCAGGCCGAACAGGTGCCGCCCGGTCTCGTGCTGGCCGATGCCGGATACGGGATCGACACAGCCTTCCGCACGGCCCTGACGGAGTTGGGTCTGCGCTACAGTCTCGGCATCTCCTCCTCGACCAGCCTGTGGCCACCCGGAACAGCTCCTCTGCCGCCCAAAGCGTGGAGCGGGCGCGGCAGGCCACCGACCCGGGTGCGGCGCAGCCCCGATCAAAAGCCGCTCTCGGCCGAGAAGCTGGCCCGGTCTCTGCCGGAGGCGGCTTGGCAGCAGGTCAGGTGGCGTGCGGGCCCGAACGGAATGTTGGCGTCGCGCTTTGCGGCGGTGCGGGCGCGCCCGGCGCATCGCGATGAGCTGCGACACGAGCCTCGTGCCGAGGAGTGGGTCCTGATCGAGTGGCCGCAGGGCGAGGCCACGCCGACGAAGTATTGGCTCTCGAGCCTACCGCCCGAGACGTCCCTGGCCGAGCTCGTCAGCCAGACCAAACTGCGCTGGCGCATCGAGCGGGACTATCAAGAGCTGAAGCAGGAGATCGGGCTCGGCCATTACGAGGGGCGGAGCTGGCGCGGCTTCCATCATCACGCCAGCTTGTGCATCGCGGCGTACGGGTTCTTGGTCTCCGAGCGAGGCCGGTTTCCCCCCTCAGGACCGAAGATCACCAGGCGCCAAGCCCCTGTCCTACCCGCCGGTTACAGACCCCGCGGCGCCCCCGATCCGGCCAGAGCGTCACGTGCCTGATTCCATCAAGAGCCTGCGCTTGAGACTGGCGCGTGCACTGGTCCTGTCCCTTCACCGATGTCCCTGCTGCCATCGCTCGTTTGTGACACAGTAGTACTA
>NZ_JBAWTG010000357.1:0-1470 GCF_037106235.1 Methylobacterium nigriterrae
GACCCATGCGAGTAGCGAAGACGGGAATGCGCGCGGTTCTGATCGGGCTCCTCGGGATGGTTCTAGCGGCAAGTGCAGCGGAGGCAGAAATCGTCGTTCTCCAGTGCAAGTTCGAGAGCCTGAACTTCTTCGTCACCCGATACTCCGACGGATCGCCGGCTCGGATTGGCACCACACCGGGTCTCGGCGACAGGGCGCAGGCCATCTCCGATCATCGCACCGGCGCGTGGGTTTTCGTCGAGGTGAACACCGACGGCATTCCGATCACACTTACGACAGTCGCGCCCGATTTCGCTGCCGTTCATAGCCGCCACACGATTGGGCCGTTCGGCGAAGTGCTCGCTCCTTCTCAGGAGCGCGGCAAATGCGAGCGCGTCCCAATCTGATCGGAATGATCCTATGTCCCGCGTGACCATCAGAGCCGCCCTGACCATCCTAATCATGATCCTGGCCGCTAGTTCGGCAGGTTCGGCGGAGTGCCCTGAAACCAAGGCTGTGATGGTTACCGCCGTCTCCGATTTTCCGATGCAGAAAGCGGTCATCCGCCCCGACCTGCTCGGCAAGAAGTTTCACGTCGAGAGCCCCCGTGGCCGCTCGCGCGGCTGGGATCGCAGCCTCACCCTCGTCTCCGGCAAAGAGCGCATCACGCTCGGCTTGAGCCAAAACCCCGGCACGACGCCGGCGGTCGGCTTCTCGTCCTGGGCCGAGGGCGATAAGGAGGCTCCTCGGGGCCGGGCGACACCCCCCGTCAAAACTGCAATCGACGAATACGCCTATGCCGTCCAAGAGGGGCCTCTCACGGGCATGAAGCTCAGCGTCGCGCGCTGCGAGCGCTAGTCATGGGGGACTAACCTTGCCACCCTGCCCCTCAGCCTGAACGACTACGGCACGTTGAGATATGCGGCTTCTCCCTACCATCATCTGGATCTTCGCGCTGGCGAGCTTGTTGTGGTTCGCTGCCAGTTTCATCAGCCTCGCCCTGGCGCTCTTTGGTCAGCCCGCGAAAAGTCCTGCGCATGCGTTGTACGGCTACGCGGTCGCGACTGTGCAGATCGCTGCCGTATTGGGATGGCTGTGGGCGCTTTATGCGAGCATCCAAAACCGGACTGCTGTGAATGGATCGACACAGGTCATGTGCGGCGCAACCGCTGCCGCACAGGTTTCTGTCCTGCTTGCAACCGTCGCGCTGATTGGCGGCTGGCTGCCGGATGGTAGGGCTAATCTCTTTGTTTGGTACGCGCTCGTTTCCGCGCTCCTCATGGCATAGATCCGCCGCTCGCGAGGTACTCGTCCAGGCTCTGCTAACGCGCCCTAAGCCCCCAGGAGTTGGAGCGACGGCTGCAACGACCACCGCGCCACCTGCAAATATTCCGGCACCCTCCCCAGGAAGAGGTAGACGTCTCTGCGGAGAGCCAGTCAGCGACCTCCCACAGGGAACGACAGGCTAGAGCACCTACCGCGACCGCCGGG
>NZ_JBAWTG010000358.1:0-1452 GCF_037106235.1 Methylobacterium nigriterrae
GCGCAGGTCAACAGACAAAGGTGACGGCATGGGCAAGCTCCTTCACCCGTCAACGCGTCACCCGCAAACCTGTCTCAAGCAGCGCGGGATCTGCTCTAGTGCGCAGCCGTACCCGGCCCAGACGGGTAAGGAGGCGTTCACGCTTCGCGACGACCCTGGCCTCACCCGCCACTGATCCAACCCCCCACGGCTGGCGGGCTGGCCCCACCAGCTGTCTGCGCATCAGCAGCCGGTGGGGCCTTTCTCAATGCCAATCTCGCTGACCACCGCTACCCCTTGGATGGAAGCGGCCTAGAGGCACGGACCTGCGCCATGACGGACGAGCCCCGCCGCTTCTTCGCGCCCTGGCGTGTCGTCGAGTTCGAGGGCGCGTTTCGCATTGAGGACGCCGCCGCTCTTCCGCTGGCCTACGCCTACTACTCCGAGGACATCGCGCGGCAGGCAACTGGCAGCTACATGTCTCGCGAGGAGGCACGGCGGGTCGCGCTGAACATCGCGGCACTCCCGGATCTCAGGGCAGCCCTTCAGGACAACGACGGAGCAGGGCGGGGACAGGCCGAGATTGCGGCGTTACGGACGCAACTCACCGAGGCCGAACAGCAGCGGGATGCGTGGCGTGCTGAAGCTGAACGCCTCGGGCAAACCGCCGCCTGACCGTTTCCGAAGTGCGTTACGGCCACACCTACACGCGCTTCTGGGATTGCGAGCACCTTGGTTGATGCCGCTCACCTTCCACCGTGCTAACGCCGTTTAGAAGACCCCGGGGAGCGCGATGGGGGACGCGGACAACCCGTTGTCTCGCAACATCCTCACCTGAGACACAGCATCGCCCGATGCTCGCGCCCTTCTCCGGGGCTCCGCAGCCTCGACGGTCGTGCGGGACGGGGCCTCACGCAGCAGCCTTAGAAGCCCTCGTGCGCCTCTTGCAGCGCGTCTGCCCTCCAACGTCCGCACGCAGCATGCCGGATGACATGCGGGACGCTCTGGAGCGCCTACGTCGGTCACGGCAACAAGATGTGAGCACGTAGTTCGGCAAGTTCGGGATCACCGACCGCGACACGCTGTAAGGGAAGAAGCGCACACGGCCGGTGACTGCCACCCTCGTCCCAGGGCGCGGCCTACCGGTGCACGTCGCATGCCGGCATCCAAGAACCGGCGGAGCGCCCCAGTTTGCCCTCCTAGCACCCCGCCGGCCGACACCTACCCACGAAAGCCAGACACCGGCATAGGCGATCAGGCCGATTTAGGGGTCGCCAGCAGCATCCTACAGGGCGCGCCATCGAGCACGCCTGGGCCAGCTAAAATCGCACGCAATGTTGCATGTGGTGGAGGGCGCGCGGATCATCGCGGAGGCGCTAGGCTGTGGTGAGGATTTAAGATTTGGGTCTACCGGGTCGAGGCGAGATCTGATTCAAGGCTGCTTTTTGGGAGAGCTGCCTTGTCATTCCAGCC
>NZ_JBAWTG010000359.1:0-1430 GCF_037106235.1 Methylobacterium nigriterrae
ATGTCGGAGAGTGGCGCGGGCTTGATTTATCCTGTGATCCTGTGCGGGGGGTCTGGCACGCGGCTTTGGCCGGCCTCGCGGGAGAGCATGCCCAAGCAGTTCTCGCGTCTGGTGAGCGAGAGCGGCTCGACCTTCCAGGCGACGGCCGCGCGGGTGGCGGACGGGGGCGTGTTCGGGCGGCTGTGCGTGCTGAGCCATGCCGAGGCCCGCTTCATCGTGGCCGAGCAGCTGGCCCAGGCGGGGGTTGCGGCCGACATCCTGCTCGAGCCCGAGCGGCGCGACTCGGCTGCGGCGGTGGCAGTGGCGGCCTGCCACGCCGCGCTGGCCGACCCGCAGGCGCTGGTGCTGATCCTGGCGGCCGACCACGTCATCGGCGACACCGCCGCCTTCGTGGCCGCCGCGCAGGCGGCGGCGGCGGGCGCGCGGGCCGGCCACATCATGACGCTCGGCATCAGCCCGACCGGCCCGTCCACCGCCTACGGCTACATCCGGCGCGGCGCGGCCCTGGCGGAGGCGCCCGGCAGCTACGCGGTCGCGCGCTTCGTCGAGAAGCCGGACGCGGCCGGCGCGCAGGGCCTGATCGCGGAAGGGGCCTTGTGGAACTCGGGCTACTTCCTGTTCCGGGCCGACGTGATGCTGGCCGAGCTCGAGGCGCACGCCCCCGCCGTGCTCGCGGCCGCGCGCGCGGCGCTGTCGGGGGCGGTGCGCGACCTCGACTTCGTGCGGCTCGAGGCGGCGGCGTTCGGGCAGGCGCCCAAGACCTCGATCGACTACGCGGTGATGGAGCGCACCACGCTGGCCGGCGTGCTGCCGGTGGCCTTCCCCTGGTCGGATGTCGGCAGCTGGGACGCGGTCTGGAGCGTGCTGGAGCAGGATGAGCTCGGCAACGCGGTGCGCGGCCGGGTCGAGCTGATCGGGACGACGGGCAGCCTGGTGCACAGCCAGGGCGAGCAGGTCACGGCGGTGGTCGGGCTGGCCGACGTGGTGGTGGTCTCCACCCCCGACGCGGTGCTGGTCAGCTCCAAGGCGCGCTCGGGCGAGGTCAAGGAGCTGGTCGGCCTGCTGCGGGCCAAGGGCTACCCGGAGGCCGAGGCGCACCGGCGCATCTACCGGCCCTGGGGCTGGTACCAGAGGATCGACATCGGCGAGCGCTTCCAGGTCAAGCGCATCCAGGTGACGCCGGGCGGGCGGCTGTCCCTGCAGAAGCACTACCACCGGGCCGAGCACTGGGTGGTGGTGCGCGGCACCGCCGAGGTCACGCTCAACGAGCGCGTGGTCCTGGTGCACGAGAACGAGGCCGTCTACCTGCCGATCGGCGCCATGCACCGCCTCACCAACCCGGGCAAGATCCCGCTCGAGCTGATCGAGGTCCAGGTCGGATCCTACACCGGAGAAGACGATATCGTCCGCCTCGAAGACGTCTACGGACG
>NZ_JBAWTG010000360.1:0-1419 GCF_037106235.1 Methylobacterium nigriterrae
CGCCGAAGAAGGGCAAGGCGTTCTGGGACGCGGAGGTGACCAAGATGATCAAGGTCTACCACGCCCCCATCGGCGAAGCCGACGGCAAGGCCATCGCCGAGTATCTGGCCAGCACGTATTAACATTTAACCTTTGGAAAGCAGCGGCGCGATCAACTGGGATTCCCGCAGCTCACCTGCGCGCTTCTTTGAACGTGTCAGGCCTGCGTAATTTTGGCACGCTTCATAATACAGCAGGGAAACTAGGTCTTGTTGCGTGAGCAGCATCTTATCAACCCAGAGACCTGCATCCGGTGCAACACGTGCGAACGGCGTTGCCCAACCGGCGCTATCAGCCATGACGAACGCAACTACGTCGTCAATGCAGACATTTGCAATTTCTGCTTGGCGTGTGTCCGGCCTTGCCCAACAGGGGCCGTCGACAACTGGTTTATGGTCAACCGTCCGTATACCCTTGCTGAGCAACTGGGCTGGCATCAGTTGCCACCGAGAACTACTGAAAGCCCATCCAGCCTGAGGCCACCCACCCAGCTTTTCAGGCGCGAGGCCCCGGCTGTGGCGACGGTTGTCAGCAGCAAGCGACTGACGCAGGAGGAAGAGGCATCGGAGGTCCGGCTGATCGTCATAGATTTTGGCGCTGTCGCATTTCCCTTCCTGGAGGGACAGTGCATTGGCGTGGTCCCGCCGGGTAAGCGATCCGACAGCAGGCCGCGCGGCCTGCGTATCTACTCGATCGCGAGCGCGCGAGATGGGGAAGAGCCGGGAACCAGCACCATGGCCTTGTTCGTCAAGCGGGTGATCGGCTCACGGCCAGACGGAAGCGTGTTCCGCGGCGTCGCGTCGAATTGGCTGTGCGATCTCCGCCCCGGAGACCGGATCGAGGTGGTGGGACCGTTCGGGGAAACCTTTCTCCTGCCCGACGACCCAGAGGCCGAGTTGCTGATGATCGGGACGGGCACGGGTCGGGCGCCGTTCCGCGGATTCTTGCAGCGCCGGCTGCGCACGGCTCCGAATGCACTGGGGCGACAGCACATGTTCTTCGGCACGCGCACACCGCAGATGTTCCCTACCCTTGAGTCGCTTCTGTCCAATCCTGAGTTTCTTCCCACAAGAGAGCTGACCTACTCCCAGACGGCGGGCTGGGATAGGGAGTATGTCCAGGATCGGATGCGTCAGAGAGGGGGGTCCCTCGCCACCATGCTTCGGAACGAGCACCTACATATCTACATTTGCGGCTCGCGCGGTCTGGAGCAGGGCGTGGACATGGCACTGGCAGAGATCAGTCAAGAGCATGGCATCAACTGGCCCGCCTTGCGGCAGTTGAACCGCTCCGGGATTTTCGGAGGCTCCAACTCTTGAGAGACTGGAGCCATGACGAAGCATATCCCACCTTTCTCCCCTGAGGTTCGCGAGCGGGCAG
>NZ_JBAWTG010000361.1:0-1417 GCF_037106235.1 Methylobacterium nigriterrae
GTAATTACCCACGGGGTGCGCCTGAGCGCGGCGTGCGGCAGGCGACGGGCCTGGAGGTGCCCCGCCTCGCCACTTGCCGGGAGCCGGTATCACTGATTCCCTCGCAGGATGGGCCGCAGGGAGCTGGAACGCCTGAGCCGGGAGGAGTTGATCGAGCTGGTGCTGCGCCTGCAGCGCCCGGAGAAGACCTCGCGCACCTCCTCCAAGCCGCCCTCGACAGATCGCAAGGAGCGGCGCGAGCAGGCCAAGCCCGGCGGCGCCAAGCCGGGTCATGAAGGGCACGGCCGGACACTCAGTCCCGATCCCGACGAGGTCGTCGCCCATCGGCCGGGTCAGTGCTCCTGTTGCGCAGGCGCTCTGGCTCCAGACCTGCCGGCCGAGATCGTCAGCGTGTTCGAGCGGATCGAGCTACCTGAGGTGGCGCCGATCGTCACTCAGCATCAGCGGCTGGCGGTGCGCTGCCCCTCATGCGGGGCGCGAGTTGTCGCCCCCGTGCCTTCGGCAGCGGGCGGCACTCCGTTCGGTCCGCGCCTGCACGCAGTGGCGACCTACCTGAAAACCTTCCAGGCCCTCTCTTACGAGCGGCTGCAGGCCGCGCTGGCCGACCTCTTCGGGCTGCCCCTTAGCCAGGGCGGGTTGATGAACCTGCTCCGTCGAGCTCAGAGACAGTTCCGCTCCGGTCGCGAGGCGGCAGTCTCGGTGCTGCGCGGGGCCGCGGTGGTGGCCTCGGACGAGACCCGCGTGCGCATCGAGGGCAGCAACGCCTACCACTGGGTGTTCCGCTCGGACGAGGCGGTCGTGCATCACGCCGCTCCAACCCGGGCCGCCAGTGTTGTGCGAGAGATGATGGACGGCCATCGGCCCGCGGTGTGGCTGTCGGACCGCTACACCGCCCAACAGGGGCACGGCGAACGTCACCAGACCTGCCTGGCGCACTTGGCGCGCCATGTCGCCTATGCGGTCGAGGTGAGCGATGATCCGGTGCCGCTGCGCCTGCAGCTGTGGCTGGGGTCCGTGTTCAGCCTGGCCGAGCGCGTCACCGATCTGGCCGCCTCGACGCTCTCGGCCAAGCGCCGGGCGCTGGAGCGACGGCTGTCCGAGATCCTGACCGTGCCGAGCCGCTGCGATCTGACCCGTGATCTGCAGGCTAAGATCGGCCGGGCGCGCGATCAGCTCCTGGTCTTCCTCGACCATCCTGGCCGCGTGGCGGTCACCAACAACGGCTGCGAGCGCGCGCTGCGCCCGGCGGTGGTGCAGCGGAAGGTGACGAACGGCTACCGGGCGATGTGGGCAGCCGCGGGCGAGGCGGACGTGCGCACCGTCATCGACACCGCCCGCCTCGCGGGGGCCGACACCTTCGCCACCATCCTCAAAACCATCCGCGCCTAATCCCGCCGACAAAGGCGTGGGTAATTAC
>NZ_JBAWTG010000362.1:0-1411 GCF_037106235.1 Methylobacterium nigriterrae
CAGATCGACGGACAAGGTTGTCGGCATGGCCTCCTCCTTGCCCCATCAACCCTCAGCCGCCCAGCACAGCTTCCGATCGGACGAGCCCCGCTCTAGGCGGCCTGAGTTCGGGCATCGCCCACGACTTCAACAATCTCCTGACGGTCGTGCTGGGCAACCTCGATCTGCTACGCCGCGCGCCCGAGGAGCGCCGCGGGCGATTGATCGACAATGCGATGCGGGCGGTCGAGCAGGGGCGCAAGCTCACCCAGCAACTGCTCGCCTTCGGCCGCCGCCACCTCCATCGGCCCGAGGTGGTGGCGGTGAACCGGCTGATCCTCGGCATGGACGACATGCTCAAGCAGTCGCTCAGAGGCGACATCCGTATCGTCCTCGATCTCGCAGAAGGCGTGTGGCCGGTCGAGGTCGATCCGTCTCAGCTTCAGATCGCCCTGATCAACTTGGCCGTGAACGCCCGTGATGCCATGCCGAAGGGCGGACGGTTCCGCATCCGAACCGAGAATGTGGCGGCCCGCGATGAGGAGGCGCCCGAGAGCATCGCGATTGCGGTGAGCGACACTGGCCACGGCATGGCGCCCGACGTGCTCGCGCGGGCGTTCGAGCCCTTCTTCAGCACCAAGGAGGTGGGCAAGGGCACGGGCCTCGGCCTGCCCCAGGTCTACGGTTTCGCCCAACAGGCGAATGGGTCAGTGCGGATCGCGAGCGAGGTCGGCCAGGGCACGACCTTCACGATCTCGCTGCCGCGCAGCTTCACCACGGTCGCGGCGGCGGCAGAGAATCACCACACGCCCGATGAGATCACGCGCGCGCTGCGCGTGCTGCTGGTCGAGGACAATGCCCAGGTTGCGGAGGTGGCCGTCTCGGTAATGGTCGAGCGCGGCCACGGCGTCGTGAGCACCGGCAGTGCGCCCGAGGCGCTGCACGTGCTCGATTCCGGACAGCCCTTCGATCTGGTTCTATCTGATCTGGTGATGCCGGGCGGCATGAGCGGGCTCGACCTCGCTCGGCGGGTTCGGAGCCGCTGGCCTGCCCTGCCGGTGCTGCTGGCGACGGGCTACAGCGATCAGGCTGCCAAGGCACTGAAGGAGGGCTTCCCACTGATCTCGAAGCCCTACGAGCCCGCCGCCCTGCTGCTCGCCATTGAGCAGACGGCCTCGCCGATCTCCTTCTCTGCACGACAAGGCAACGTCGTCCCGCTCGCGCGGCCAGCCGCGGATCGCTGAGCAGGCAGGGCTTCAGCGATATCGGTCGCTGCTCTGGCTCATGCGCCGAGCCACGTACTCGCCCGAGAGTGAGTGACGGCCGAAGATGAGTAAGCGCTGTCTGGGCGGCACCTTCCGGCAGGCGGTGTGAAGGCGACATACGGAGCTGAATGGGAGCTCCGTCACATGTCGATGTCAGGGCGTATGGC
>NZ_JBAWTG010000363.1:0-1406 GCF_037106235.1 Methylobacterium nigriterrae
AACTCCGGCGTGAACGTTCGTTTCGTTGTCCCCATCAGACACCTTCCAGCCCCCATGGGAGCGTAGCAGAGGTGTCCACTCATTCAGAGGAGGATCACTGGCTCCTGAAGCGCAGCCACCGCCCGGACAGCCATGCGCGGTCGTTCAGCCGCCTGCCGGATCGCGCGCGTTAGCAGCGCCGGCAGATCATCAGCCCGCTCGAGCTCGTTCCACGAGACTGTAGCGGTGCGGCTGCAAATTGCATCGGCTGCTACGGCCGTCAGCCCCAGCGTGGTCAGGCGGAGTTCGACCACAACGCTCGTCTGCTGTCGCACTTCTTGAGCGAAGTTCCAGGCAGCCTGCAGCAACCGCGCGCACTCTTCCCGTCCCATGTCCCTGCTCATCTCAACGCGTCCCCGTTACGCTCAGCTTAAGCAGGTGCGGACGGCGGCGCAGTGACCGAGCAACCACAGCAGCGTGCGGCCCGGCTTGTATGGCTGGGTGGCGACAGCTGACGCAGCACGGGGCGAACCAGTACCCGAGAACTCGAAACAGTTTCGACCCCTCACCGCAGCGGTTCGCCGTGGCGACTGCTGCCGCCATCGGCAAGCGCGAGCGCGTCGTGCATCTCGACGTGCAGCGCCGTACGGAGGATGCTCGGGGCCAAAAATAAAGCCTCCGGAGGGTCCGTGTGCACGATCCGAACTGGGGCCTTAAGAACACTTCGGCGTGCAAGCCGTGGTTCCTGACGAAGTGAGCCTATCCCTGGCTCGATGCCGCGTCGAGGCTCGTTATCTCCCCAAGAACCTGCAGGCCTGCCGGTTGCCGCTAAGCTGCTGAGGACTCACCCCTTCCACCAACCGAAGTGATCCGCCCCCACGGGGGTGGCCCGCTCTTTGGTATGACTTTTGAGCCTGGAGGACGGACGAGATGGCGAAGCGACCTTAGCCTGAGGAGATCGTTGCCAAGCTGCGGCAGGCGGACGTGCTGATCTCACACCCGTGGGATATCTCGCCCGAGTACCGCCTGCGCACCGTAATGGCCTTCGGCCTCTGGTTCTTCGCGCTGATCGGCTTCTTCGGCTTGAACTCATGGATCGCAGTTCTCCTCAAGGAGAAGGCCTTCTCGATCGTGGGGTCGGTCGGCTTCGTGACGTTGATTACCATCGGCGGCATACCGGGCTTCTTCACGGCGGTCGTGATGCTCGAGAAGGTCGGCCGCAAGGCGACGACCGCGACCTTCCTCGTCTGCGCGGCCGGTGCCGCCTATGTCTACGGGAACGCCGCCGATCAGAGCTGGCTGTTCGTTGCCGGCTTCGTGATGCAGTTCTAGGAGCCCTCTCTGATTGGGGGCAGTGAGGCAAGCTACTCCTGATCCTCATCGGTCCCGGATGTATCGCTCCCGCAGGTCACGCGCTTCTCTTCGCG
>NZ_JBAWTG010000364.1:0-1405 GCF_037106235.1 Methylobacterium nigriterrae
TCGATCACCTGGGAGCGACGCATACGGTAGAGAGCGCTCCTCTCGGCCTCAATGCCCGCGAGGCGTAGACGCTTCTCCATGGCTGCGAGTTGCTGAAGGCGGGTGGCTTCTGCCCGCCCTTCGGCGGTCAGGACCGTCACGCCTTCGTAGCGATCCATCGCCCTGGCGCCGGCCTCGACGGCAATCGAGGCGTCTTCGTACTCCTCGACGAGACGATGCTGCAGAGCCTCAATGGCCTTCACAGCATCATCCCGAGCGGCGGCGCGGGCTGCATCCTCCTCGGCATCCTGGCTCGGCTCAGGCGGCAGCCGTAGGCCCCTCAGCAGCGGCGGCAGCACTGTGCTGGCGAGCAGAAGCGAAGTCAGGATAACGCCCATCGCCAGGAGGATGGTGAGGTCACGAGCCGGAAACGGGCTGCCGTCCTTCAGGGTAAGGGGTAGCGTCAAGATGCCGGCCAGGGTGATGGCACCTTTGACGCCCGCGAGGGTCGTGGCAGCCACCAGGCGCCAGCCCATGGCATTGCGCTTCTCGCCGCGCCTGCGAGCCCCCAGGAGAACGAACTGGAGCGAGACCCAAACCCAAGCGAAGCGGATAGCCATCAGGCCCGCGGTTACCGCTAGGATCCAGGCGACGATCCAGCCGGTGCCCTGAACGTCCGCCTGCTCCACGGCATGCCTGAAAACGCTCGGGAGCTGCTCGCCCAGGAGAACGAAGATCGCCCCGTTTGCTGCCAAAGCCACGGTGTCCCAGACTGCAGTGCGGCGCACACGCGTCGAACCGAGGCTTCGCCCCTGGATCTCGACGTAGGTCATTGTGATGCCGGCCGCGACAGCGGCCAGGATCCCGGAGGCATGGACGTGCTCGGCTGCGAGGTAAGCTCCGAACGGCGTGAGCAGGCTGAAGAGGATCTGTAAACCGGGATCCTCCCCCGTGCGTCGGCGCAGCAGTTCCTGAATTCCAGTCAGAAGGAATGTCGTCACAGCTCCGATCCCGAGCCCCCCGATGGCGAGCCACAGAAACGTCGTCGCCGCCTCGGGCAGAGAGAACGAACCCGTCAGAGCTGCGGCGATGGCGAAGCGCAGGCAGACGAGGCCCGTGGCATCGTTGAGGAGCGCCTCGCCTTCAAGGATGTGCATCAGGCGGCGCGGAACGGGGGCTTGAGCCGCCACAGACGAGACCGCAATCGGGTCGGTCGGTGAGAGCACAGCCGCTAGTGCGAAAGCGACGGCGAGCGGGATGGCAGGGATCATCCCGTGGATCAGGATACCGATGCCGAGAACCGTCAGGGCGACCAGTCCAAGTGCCAGCGCCAGAACGGTCTTTCCGTCACGGAAGAGATCGCGTTTGGGGATGCGCCAGCCATCCAAGAACAGGAGCGGAGGCAGGAACACCAGGAAGAAGATCT
>NZ_JBAWTG010000365.1:0-1385 GCF_037106235.1 Methylobacterium nigriterrae
CGGAGATCGAGGCCTCCTGCGGGCGTCTCGCCGCGCGCCGGCTGGTCCCGGAGGACGAGGCCGCCCTGAAGGAGGCGCTCGCCGCCTGCGCGGCGGCGGCGGAGGCCGGCGACACCGAGGCCTATTACCAGGAGAACTACACCTTCCACACGGTGGTGTACCGCGCTAGCCGCAACGCCTTCCTGTGCGAGCAGGCGCGCCAGCTCCACCGCCGCCTCGCCCCGTTCCGGCGCCTGCAGCTGCGCGCCCGCCAGCGCCTCGCTCAGTCGCTGGCCGAGCATACCGCCATTGTCGAGGCGATCGTCGCCGGCGACGAGACCCGCGCCTCCGAGGCCCTGCGCAACCATGTCGTGGTTCAGGGCGATCGCTTCTCGGACCTCGTGGCGAGCATGCGCTCGATCAACGCCGCGGCGTGAGGAGTATCAGTCGCGGGTCAATCCGAAGGCATGCTCAGCTTCGATGCTCGTACACCTCGCCGCGCTCAGCGCGGCACCGCGGACGCTCCATAACGCCCAATCCGTGCGAATGGGCCGGATCGCGCGGCGTTTTGATTTCCAGACATGCAAACCTAACAGGTTGAAGTGCTTGGGAAACCGTCGTTTTCCTGCCATAGCATTTTGCGCCGTTTGGAACGTTCCACTGGGGCAAGCCCGATTGGAACGCAGGGCGGCTCAGACGGCTCTCAGACGCCGCGTAGCATCTCGGTAGGCTGGAGCCGAGCGGCTTTTGCCACCGGGATGCTCAAGCATCTCCGACCCAGGTCGTCGCGAGGTTGACGGTGGCGGTCAGCATCACCTCGCCGCTCTCGTCGCGGACAATGGCGCCCAGCCGGCTGTGCATGTGCTTGAGCGGCTGCTCCCGGGCGATGTCGCAGAGCACCTGCAACGCGATCTCGCGCACCCGATCCGGGCTGGCGCACTCCCGGCCATGATCGTCGTGGCTGGAGAACTCGTGATCGTGGACGTCGAAGAAATAACGCGACATACGGTGCTCCGCTGTCGATAGGCGGGAGCACACGTCTCTCTCAGCCGCTGGTGCCCGGGATCGTTGCCAGGGGTAAACATAGGATAAGCGAGAGAATCATTTCCGGCCACCACCTGCCCGGACGGGGCGTCGATCTCACGCGCCCGGCGCGCGCGGTGTCAGGTGCCGGTAGTTCGGGTTGAAGCCACACGCGAGCTGGAGCGCCTCGAGATCGAGGATCTCCAGCCGTCCCCCCCCCGAAGCACGATCAAGTTCCGTTTGCGCAGGTCCTGCAGCACCCGGTTCACATGCACGTTCGTGAGCCCGAGCACGTCCCCAAGCTCACCCTGCGTGAGGGGTAGATCGAAGCTGTTGCCGTCCGCGCAGCCGACGAGCTGCAGGCGCAGCAGCAGCTCGCAGAA
>NZ_JBAWTG010000366.1:0-1378 GCF_037106235.1 Methylobacterium nigriterrae
CCTAACCAAGATGCCTCATGCGAGGCGAACCGGCTCAGGGTAGCGGGACCCATCTTTGGCGACGGCAGCAAACCCCGTCGAGCTCCGGCCACACACCTGCCCCGCTCGTCCGGCGCGCCGTCGACCGGCCAGCGGACGAACCTCGTGTCTCAGATCGCTTTTAGGCGTGCTCCCTCCGGAACTAGGCCGGTAGCGAGATAGCGCCACAGAGCGACCAGCAGCTTGCGCGCCAAGGCCACCGCCGTAATCTTGCGGATGCGCCCGCGCCCCGTTCCAACCCGTTCGACGAACCAGCGCGCGAGCCCGCTGCCCGGCTGATAGCGCAGCCACAGCCAAGCCAGCTCGATCATCGACTTGCGCAGGAGTGGGTTGCCAGCCTTGGAGATGCCCTGGTCGCGCTGCCGGTCGCCACTGGCATATGGGCTCGGCGTGAGGCCGGCGTAGGCGGCCACCTGCTTGCGGTTGTCAAACGGCCGGTACAGCGCCTCGCGGACCAGCACCGTGGCCAATTCGGTGCCAATACCGCCAAGCCGGGCGAGACGCGTCACCTTCTCAGCGTCGGCATCCTCGATCGCCGGGTTCGCCACGGCAGCATCACGCTCGGCCTCGGCTGCCGCAATCTGTTCGAGCACGAGTTCCAAGCGCCGGAACTCGCGTTCAATCTCACCGCGTAGGCGCTGGGGTAGGTCGCGTCCGTCCCCCGTGCGCACCTCCTTCAGGCGCTCCCAGCGATCACGCCGCAGGGGCTGGAACGCGTAGACGCCCTGCGTGGCGAGCAGGCCCTTGATCCGGTTGACGTGCTGCACCCGCTCGGCGATCAGCCGTTGGCGCTCGCGGTGGGTCCGCCGGGCGTCCTCACGCTCGACCGAGGGCACCTGGACCATGCGGCAAGCGGCGTGATCACCGCGGCACCATGCCGTCAGGGCCCGCAGCAGCATGGCCGCATCGAGCCGATCGGTCTTGGCCCGCCTGGCGCGGCGGTCGACCTGTAGGCTGCCGGGATCCATGACGAAGCAGGTGAGCGCCTCAGCCGAGAGCCGGCGCTGCAGCCAGAAGCCGTCATAGCCCGCCTCGTAGCCGAGGATGATTGCCACCTCCCGGCCAGAGCTGCGTTGTTCGCGCTCTTGCAGGCGGCGCAGCAGGGCGAGCAGACCACTCACGTCGCCGCCACCGAGACGGTGGGCGGACGTCTTTCCGCTCGGGATGGCCTGCGCAGCCAGAAGCCACGCCGACTTGCTGAGCTCCAGCGTGACGAACACAGCAACTTCAGGCAGGTTCCTCTGGATCTGTTCGTTGAAAGACATGGCCAACTCCGTCCAAAGTTCAGAGATCCAGAAGATGATCCAATCTACAGCTCCCTGCATGGTATCTTTGGCCA
>NZ_JBAWTG010000367.1:0-1361 GCF_037106235.1 Methylobacterium nigriterrae
GGCAGCGGACATGGCGAACCCTCCCGGTTCGCCTCATCGAATCACGGCTGCCGCACGGGATAAACCCCGTGAGTCTCCCTCACCGCTGGTTGGTATAAGTGGCTAAAGGACTGGTCGGCGTGCTCCAGTCCGGCTGACTGAGCAGAAGCCGGCTTGCCGTTCGTCCGCCGGCACGCGCCGCAGGATGACTGCACGGCGGTGCAGATGCGGCAGGATCGGGAGCGCGGACAGGCGTTCGGGAGAGCCGCTCATGGCGGGCCATCTTCTGAGGTGTAGGAGGTACTGGCAGCCGATCCTGAGCGACGCGAGAAGCTGCCCGCACTGCGCCGTGACCAAGCCCGCGCGCCGACGCAAAGTGCGCAGGACCCTCCTGGCCATGCTGCCCATCGCTGTCGGCGCGTACGGGCTGCACCGCTATGGCGAACCCTACAGGGCGGAGGGGGGCGCGTACTTCGCGGCGGCCACTGCAGCAGCGCGGAAGTCGGTGCAAACGTCCATGTCGGCCTTGTTCAGCCCGCCGGATGCGTTCTCGGTTGCCTACCTGGAGCGGGGCGGGACGACTGTTCAGGTGCGCAGCCCGGAAGGGGCGTTGGTCCAGCGCTGTGCCCTCAAGTTCGATGACGAACTGCAGAGGTGAAGCGTAGGCCGTAGGCGTGGAGCGCGTGGCGTGAAGCTGATGCTGCGCTGGATTGGCATGATGTGCGGTGGTCCCCGCGGCGACCGCGTGGTGGTGTTTTGGTGGAACCGCGTCCCGGCACCGTACCGCTACTGGGGGCATCGCAAGGACTGGAGCAACGGCCCGCTCAGCCGCTTCGGGTTGCGGTTCGGCGAGGTCATCTGGCGCCTGCCATGGACCAATCACGACGGCGGCATCAGAACGACCGGCTGGGTTCTCAACAGGGCTTGGGTGCGACGGTGACCCTCGGTCCCATAATGCCCAATCCGCGAGGGGCTCCGCGGATGGACTTTATGGAACTGGCGCTCGCTTCGGCTTCGCCACGGGCGGGCTGAACCGCAGCAGCAGCGCGCCCAGTGTGAGACCGCCTCCGCGTGAGGCCTGCTTTCGGACCGACCAGCACCTTCGGCTAAGGGCCGCCCCGACGCCACCTCTGCCATCAAAAACGACCGGTTCCGAGCCCAACGGGCAGACCGGCTTATAGCGCTGAAACAGGCTCCTTCCCGGCTCGAAACAGTCCTTCAAGGCCAAATCTCGTTTCCTCACGCTGGAGCTAGAACTGCTGAGTCACCATACGGTTGGCTTCGGATTGCGCTCATCGAAGCCCTTCTGGTGCCAGTAGGGATAGATCGGCGTTTCCTGGCTCGCTGCGTCCAGCCGCGCAACCTGCTCCGGCGTGAGCGTC
>NZ_JBAWTG010000368.1:0-1358 GCF_037106235.1 Methylobacterium nigriterrae
CGCGGGCGAGCGCAAGGCGGTGCCGTGGCGGCGGCTGCTCAGGCGGATGCTGCCGGTCACCCTGACCGACTTCTGCTACGGCTGGACGCTCTGGCTGTTCCTCAACTGGATCCCGTCCTACTTCCTCCACGAATTCAATCTCGACATCAAGAAATCGGCCATCTTCGCCTCGGGCGTCTTCTTCGCGGGCGTCGTGGGGGACACGGTCGGGGGCGTCGTCAGCGACCGGATCCTGCGGCGCACCGGCAGCGCGTCGAAGGGCCGCGTCGGCGTCATCGTGGTGGGGTTCCTCGGCGCCTTCCTGTTCATGCTGCCGGTGCTGTTCGTGAAGGATCTCGTCACCATCGCCCTGTGCCTCAGCGGCGCGTTCTTCTTCGCCGAACTCATCGTGGCGCCGATCTGGGCCGTCCCGATGGATATCGCCCCGCAATATTCCGGCACCGCGAGCGGCTTCATGAACTTCGGCTTCGGGCTTGCCGGCATGATCTCGCCGGTGGTGTTCGGCGCCGTGATCGACGCGACCGGGCGCTGGGACCTGCCCTTCGTCGCCTCGCTCGGCCTGCTGCTGCTCGGCGCCATCTTGGCGCTGCGGATGCGACCCGACGAGCCCTTCGTCGACGAGGTCGAGCCCGCCGTAGCGCCTATCAGCCGAACTCAGCCAGTAAAGGCTGCGGAGTAAACCAGCTGCGCGGCGCCGGCCGATGAATCGGTGCCAGTCCTCGTACCATCCCCTCGAAAAGTGAGGAATCCGCCATGTCCGTTGCTGCCACACAACCACTCAGCCGGTCGGAACTTGCATCCACGACCCCGACGGCCTTCGACACCGGTCCCGTCGATGACGTGATGCGGCGCGCCCGCGCCGCGCAGCGGCTCTTCGCCGAGGTGAGCCAGGAGGAGGCCGACGCGGCCGTCCGCGCCCTCGCCTGGGCGCTCTACAAGCCCGAGCATGCCCGCGAGCTCGCGGAACTCGCGGTCGCCGATACCGGCCTCGGCAACGTGCCGGACAAGATCCGCAAGAAGCAGCGCAAGACCTTCGGGACCCTGCGCGACCTCCTGCGCGGGCGCTCGGTCGGCATCATCGAGGAGGATCCCGCCAAGGGCCTCGTCAAGTACGCCAAGCCGATGGGCGTGATCGGCGCCGTGACGCCCTCGACCAACCCGGGCGCGACCCCGGTCAACAAGGCCATGATGGCGGTGAAGGGCCGCAACGCCATCGTGATCGCCCCCTCTCCGCTCGGCTACCGCACCACCGCCCGCATCGTCGAACTGATGCGCGCAGAGCTGGAGCGCATCGGCCTGCCCGCCGACCTCGTGCAGATCCTGCCGCACCCGGTCACGAAGGACTCGACCGAGGCGAT
>NZ_JBAWTG010000369.1:0-1353 GCF_037106235.1 Methylobacterium nigriterrae
CATCGCAACCCGCTACGAGAAGACAGCTTCAAGCTTCATGGGCGTTCTCTCGCTCGCAGCCGCTCTGGACTGGCTCAAGAGCTAACAGGCCGTAGGACCAATGGGTACTCTCCACGGTTCAAAGAAGCGGTCTCTTTCTTCCCCCTTCCTGCTTTGGTCTTCAGGGATAGCTAGCACATCGCCATCGGTGTCTTCGTGATCGTTGTTCATTTCAGTAGTCCTTGCAGAGAATAGTTGAGTTGGCGAAATCGAAGGCAAACCCCGCAACAGACAGACAGGCAGACTCTGGGTTAGCTCCTTGTTCGCTGGTGAGGGGCGTGATGGGTGGCACGGATCGAGAGGGCACGAGGCTGAGCAACAGCCGGTTGGCAGGCCTCAAGGGCACTGCTCGGGCAGGCTTCTCTCTCAGTAGTGTAATGAATCAACGGCGGGGGACGCTAAGCATGTGAACTCGAAGTGATTTTCGTGGATCGGGGCATGTGGATTGAAGCCCTAAGTTCTGGCTGAGGTCGTCGCTGGTTTTTGAGCCGATGCTCGCACTGCGCGGCACGATGCGCGGGTTTTGTGAACCCTCGTGCCCCCCGTCAGCACAAGCCTACCCATGCATCTTGAGGGGTGTTTCGGGCCGGAGGGTGGGCTCAAGAACGGCAGGGGAGCCTGGAGTGGTACTCAGGTAGCCCCTGAGGAAGGCGACCGTTCTGGAAGAGTGGTGGCAGAGCCCTTCGGATATTGTTCGACTTTCGTGTTTGGTGGCTTCGCCTTGGTCTTCTCCACGGAAGCTTGAGCGAGGGATCTTTAAAAGACAGGCGCGGGCTTTTCCGCCGAACTTTTGTTCAGTCTTCTGCGTTAAGCGGGACTGATGCGTATTGAGGAGAAACCCAATGCTGAAGTCTATGGTTGTGGCCACTGCATTCACCCTGGCTCTGGCGGGCAGCGCTCTTGCTCAGACCACGAGCGGCAGCTCAGCGGAGAAGAACCTCAACAACCCTGGAAGCGTGAAGAGCAATGCTGAGAAGGGCATGCCGAGCCGTGACGTGCCAGCGACCACGCGCACTGCTCCTGGAACTGCCACGACTGCGCCCGGCAGCACGGAGCGTAACCTGAACAACCCAGGTAGCGTGAAGAGCGACGCCGAGAAGGCTGGTCGCTGAGACAGCGCAGTGCAGACGCGTTGAGTCCGGGAGCAGCGGGGAGCGCACGATTCATCCCGCTGCGCCTTTCCAGCCCTAGGATGGTGCTTCTCACAGTCGCGCCGTAAGCGCTGTCTGGGCGGCACCTTCCGGCAGGCGGTGTGAAGGCGACATACGGAGCTGAATGGGAGCTCCGTCACATGTCGATGTCAGGGCGTATGGC
>NZ_JBAWTG010000370.1:0-1343 GCF_037106235.1 Methylobacterium nigriterrae
TGGCGCGCTGTTGCCACGCGCTACGAGAAGACCGCCACCAGCTTCGCCGGTGTCCTCTGCCTTGCCGCCGCACTCGACTGGCTCAAGCCATAACAGGCCTTAGCAGGAAGAGCGTTCTGCTACGCTTTGCGCTCTCCTCGGTTCGCTTAAGCCAGCACGCCTCTGAGCCCAGGGCGCCAACCGTCCTGCCTCACCGGGTTCCGAAACCTCACAGAATAGCTTCTAAGCCGGAGGGCGGCGTCACCGGCGGCAACGGAGAGCCCTGGGGTACTTCCGCCGCCTAACAGGCAAAACACGTCTCTCCACAAGCGATACTAGGGCCAACCAAGAGGGAGAGCGCGGGCTTCACGTGAGGCTTGGTGCTCTCCCTTCCCCGACATGCCTACTAAGAGCTGGAGGAAGGCGCATCTCATCGGACTGCTCCTCAGAGGGTGGTCCATTTGTGAAGGGATAGACACTCGCATGTGGTCCTTCACGCACCCACAGAACGGAGTAAGAACACGCCAAAGCCGAGCAGATTGGCCAAGATTGGCTCAGCTTCCGTTCAGGTGTCGCCTGGCATACTTCGGACCCGATCCACCGGGGCTCGCTGCGAGATGTCGAAGCCTGTCGATGCGAGTGCGCTCCTGCCCGATGACGGCAGGCTGAGCCGCTACCGCGTGTTCATCCTCAATGCCGACGAGACGGTGCTCCGGATTGAGCAGATCCCGGCGCAGGACGACGACACGGCGCTTGGACTCGCTCGTGCGATGCTGGGCGGCCACGCCCTCGAAATCTGGGACGGCATGCGCTTCATCGAGCACTTGGACCCCGCGCCCATTTGAGCCTGCACGTCACACCCGGAACCATAATCCAGGTTAACGCTTGATTCTCACGACGCGGGCCCATGGCGAGAGGTCAGCGCTCAGCGATCCCGTGTGCCCCTGCTAAATGGCGTAATTCCGTGCCGCGTTATTTCTTCGATCTGCATAGCGACGGCCTCTCCGAATGGGACGACGAGGGTACCGAGTGCCGAAGCGGCGATGAGATCTTGCACCACGCGCTCGGGATGCTTCGCGGCCTGCCCGATGGTGATGGCCTCAAGCACGCCCCGGCAGTTGTGACGGCCCATGACGGCGCCGGCCGTGTGGTCGTGACGGCGACCCTCAAACCAAGCTCGGAGGCTCATATCCGATGGTCGGAGGAACAGGTCGTGCCCTGTGGTGCTGCCATCGTTCATCTTCCCGGAAGTTCAGCATCAGCGCCTTAGAGCTGTTCCCGGTCAGGTAGCGACGGCCAAGTCGTTTTCGTAGCCGGCTGCGGCGAGGTAGTTGCGGCACTCCTGCGGAGTGAAGCGCGTGAAG
>NZ_JBAWTG010000371.1:0-1334 GCF_037106235.1 Methylobacterium nigriterrae
AGCGCAGAAAAGCCAGAGCGATGCCGCGTTCAAAAAGGTGCGGAATGAGGCCAGCGCTCGTGATCGTGCGTGGGATAATAAAATGAGGAGGACGATGATGGGGGTCTGCAGAGGATGCTAGATGCCGCATCGGGACTGCCTGCACGCACGTCAGATCGCGAGGAGGCACGGCGCCGAGTGAAGCTGCCTGTCGGTCGGCCTCGCGCAGCTTTCCTGCCGGGACGCCATCGGGCTCAACCCGATGGTTTGGGTCGTAACTCCTCCACTCGGTCCGTCAGGCTACGCAGCATGCCTTCGAGATGCTCGACGCGAATGCGGTCAAGCTTGTCATGAAGGGCCATGATCTCAACCTCGGCCTTGAGGTTGACTTCGTAGTCCAGGCTTGCGGCCAACCTATCACGGGCCGCTTGCCGGTTCTGCGCCATCAGGATCACGGGCGCCTGTAGCGCAGCGACCATCGAAAGGATCAGGTTGAGGAAGATGTAAGGATAAGGATCGAAGCCTCCGCCGAAGCGTGCCAAGACGACCGTATTCACAATGGTCCACACCATGAGCATGGCCGTGAAAATCGCGATGAAGGTCCAGGATCCGCCAAATTGAGCAACTCGATCGGCAAGGCGCTCGCCGAATGTCTGCTGCTCGGCGAGAATATTGTTGACATCTCGGGCGATGTGCAAACGCCTGGCAACGTGGAGGATGACTCGCTGGTCGCGCGCAGAAAGGTGCGTCAGGCCACTATCCAGCAGCTGCCGGGCGAGGCGAGTGACCTCGTCGTCCATGACAGCCCTCCCCTGCGACTGAGACCAAAGGGGGTACAGTGTATCCCTAGCTTGGACGAAGGACTATGAAGGTTGACTGATGCGCGTTCGCTTCCAAGGCATGTCCACCAGCTTCGCTGAACGGTACCGGGCCGACATCGACCGGGCGGCTATCTATTCGCGCGGGCAGCCGCTCCGCATCACGCTCCGGCTACCTCCGGATGCGGCGGTGGCCGATACCCATCCCGTTGACCGTGAGCGTCCGGTGCAGGGCAGCGTCATTCTGGATGTGGTGCGCCACCGGCACTTTGCCTCGGGCGCCGACGAGCTTGTCATAGGGCCAGCCACTCCCGCGGACGCCGAGAAGATCGCCGAGGACGATCGCGCTTGGCACACGTGCGCGCAGGGAGGCTGAAGTTTCGCACTCAGCTGCGCGTTTCTAAGACACGACGAGCGTCGTCCGGGGGCCAAGATCCGATGTTTGCCGTTCGCTGGAACCCAATAACGACAGGCGAAGCCGCTTATGACCAAGTGGGCGTTCTCTACCCGATCGCCCCCATGGATGAGGTCGGGCTG
>NZ_JBAWTG010000372.1:0-1331 GCF_037106235.1 Methylobacterium nigriterrae
TGTCCGAGACCATCGAGGTCACGCCCCAGAAGGTGCACGAGATCACGAAGTCGCTCCTGCACAAGCTCCGCATCGCCGCCGAGCAGGGCAAGAACGAACTCCTCGTGATGCGCTTCCCCAACGTGATGTGCAGCGACGGCGGCCGGGCCATCAATAACTCCGAGAAGGGCTGGCCCGAGACCCTGACCGGGCGGCCGCGCCAGGCCTTCGAGTTCTGGCGCGACCGCCTGCAACCCGCCGGTTACGGCCTGAAGGCGATGATCGTCGACTGGCCGGATGGCATGCCGGGCGATGTCGGCTTCTTCCTCACCTGGGAGACACGCCGCACGTGATCTTCCCTCAAGGTTCGGGACCGCAACCATGACCGCCCCCCAGACCCCGCCCCCCAGCCCTGCGGACGAGCAACCCGCGCCTCCGGCTCTCCTCGCGCTCGAGGCGCGCGTCGCGGAGGTCTGCCGGGACCGCTGCGCGTCGGCGGCCCAGACCTATCTCGAGGCGATCGGCGCGGCGAGCCGCGCGTGGCTCGAGACGGCCCGACCGCTCACGCCGATGCAAGCCTGGAGCGACGCGACCAGCTACTGGAGCGACTTCACGCAACGCTCGCTGCTGTTCTGGGACACGCTCCGGCAGCGCGGCAACAAATGGCTGGAGCACGAGAAGGCAGGCAAGCCGCCGCTCCTGGCCTTCGACTGGGAGATGGTGGCGGACGGGCGGACCTTCGACCGCCCGGTCAACTACGCGCTCGTGCGCATCGAGGCCCCGCCGGGCATCCGGACCGATCCCGACAAGCGCCCCTACGTGATCGTCGATCCCCGTGCCGGGCACGGGCCGGGCATCGGCGGGTTCAAGGCGGATTCCGAGGTGGGCGTCGCGCTCAAGGCCGGCCATCCCGTCTACGTCGTGATCTTCTTCCCCGAACCGGTCGAGGGACAGACCCTCGCCGACGTCTCGCGGGCCGAGGCCGAGTTCCTGCGCATCGTGCGGTCGCGCCACGCGACCCGCGGGAAGCCGGTCATCGTCGGCAATTGCCAGGGCGGCTGGGCCGCGATGCTGGTGGGCGCGCTCGATCCGGACTGCGCCGGTCCTATCGTGGTGAACGGAGCGCCAATGTCCTACTGGGCCGGCAACGACGCCGAGAATCCGATGCGCTA
Source organism: Methylobacterium nigriterrae (assembly GCF_037106235.1). Taxonomy (NCBI): domain Bacteria; kingdom Pseudomonadati; phylum Pseudomonadota; class Alphaproteobacteria; order Hyphomicrobiales; family Methylobacteriaceae; genus Methylobacterium; species Methylobacterium nigriterrae. Next base: position 1,152 of record NZ_JBAWTG010000372.1, read on the forward strand.
CGCGGGCGGCATGCTCGGCGGAAGCTGGACGGCCCTGCTGGCGAGCGATCTCGGGGGCGGCAAGTTCGATGGGGCCTACCTCGTCGACAATTTCGAGTACCTGAACCCGGCCAACACCTACTTCGGCAAGGCCTACAACCTCTTCGCCAAGATCGACACGGAGCCGGAGCGCTACCTCGA
>NZ_JBAWTG010000373.1:0-1325 GCF_037106235.1 Methylobacterium nigriterrae
CGCATGAGCGCGCTCGCCGGCGTCGATCTCATCCTGACCATGCAGGACGGCCGCGCCCAGGCCTTCGGACCGAAAGAGCAGGTCCTCGCCCGACGCGGCGGCCCCGCTCCTCAGGGAGCCGGTGCTCCGGAACGGCCCAGGTCCGTCCGCCCATCGACCTCGGAGCCTGCGATGCCGCTCAGCAAGAGCGCGTGAGGCCGGCCCTGCGTCGATCCGCAGGATCGCCCGAAGACGCCGGCTACCGGTCCGGCGGCACCCCGGGGCCACGGTGACCCGCATCACAGTCGCGGCGCGCCATCGGCGGAATACTCGGGACCAGAACAGGAGCGGCAATCGGCGCCCTCGAACAGAGGATCACTGGGATGGAAACCGAAGCCTTCGAGCGTCCCGCCTCTCTCAAGGTCTGGCATGCCGAACCCGAGCACTTCTTTCCGGCTGAGCCGGAACGGTTCGGAAGCCTGCGCGAGGCGATCGCCGCGGCAGGCGACATCCTGGTCGAGCCCGGTCGCCACCCCTGGATCGTCACGGAGGAGGGCGACCTGCTGCCGCCGAACTGGATCCGCACCCAGCTCCACTGAGCGAGCGTGGCCGGCCCCGGGGTTCAGCGATGCCCGACGGTCACGGCGCGCCGATCGGCCGAGCGGGTCGTCGCGCCGCGGATAGGCCGGCATTGCCCTGTCGGGCCCGCGAGTACGGCGGTTCGTGTCGAGGCAGCCGCATTCGGTTCGAAGCACCGGCGAGGGCAGATGGTCTGCGCCGGCGCTACCCGCTACGAGAAGGCCGCTTCCAGCTTCGCCGGTGTCCTCTGCCTTGCCGCCGCACTCGACTGGCTCAAGTCATAACAGGCCGTAATCGCCATTGGGCTGGAAGGTCTCGCGATTGATCGGCCCATCGAGCACGAACGGAGCCGCAATCCATCGGCTTACGAGGTGACGCTGACCTCGACGGACATGCCTTGGGGGGCGCCAGCGGGGCCGGTGAAGCTGCCCATCAGGGGCGCGGCTTGGCGGATGTCGCGCGCGACAGCGACCGGGATCAGGTTCGCGCCGCCCACACTGCGGTTGGTCGGGTCGAAGGTGATCCAACCCGCACCGGGAAGGTAGACCTCGGCCCAGGCATGGGTCGACCCGACATCCGCCGAGCCTAGCAGAGTGCGGGTCGGATCATGGAGGTAGCCCGAGACGATCCGGGCTCCGAAGCCGAGGCTGCGGACGGCCTCGACGAAGAGGGTCGCGAGATCCCGGCAGGAGCCCACACACAACGCAAGGGTCTGGCTCGGCGACTGCGTGCCTTCGTCCTCGCGCGCCTGGTAGCCGATGCCCGCA
>NZ_JBAWTG010000374.1:0-1319 GCF_037106235.1 Methylobacterium nigriterrae
GGACACTGTTGTCGCCGCGCGAGATCGGTCGGCCAGCGGGCGCGGCTCGGGTAGCGCGATGGTGATGAGTTGCCCGGTCAGCGGATTGAGGATGACCATGACGGCCCCGCAGCAGCGCAAACGGCGAGTTCGCGCCGCAACGCGCGAGGGCTCAGCTCGATCCAGAGCATGGTGCGGTATGGTTAAGCCCTCGTTAACCCTTCCCACTCAGCCTGCCGTTCTGGCCTCGTCGCGTTTCGTTGCGGCGCGGTCTTTCTCTCAAACGGCGGTCTTCCCATGCGCCCGTCCCTTCTGTGCATCTGCCTGACCGCCGTGGCCTTGACAGTGACGACCACCAGCCGCGCCGAACCCACAGCCGCTCAGCGTGAGGCCTGTACGCCCGATGTGCTGCGGCTGTGCAGCAGCCAGATCCCGAACGTGGCCGGCATCACCGCGTGTCTGCGCCGTGAGAAGCCGAGGCTCAGCCCGGGTTGCCGGGCCGTGTTCAATGCGCCCAGCCAGCCTCGGTCCGCCGGTCTCTGATGGCCGCTTGACGGGGAGAGGACACCAACCACGGGCAAACAGGGGGATGGGGATAGCCACGAGAGGGTGACGGCATGACCATGCAAAACACTGTGGACGTGTTCGCTTCGGCGCTGTTCGAGCAGGTCGCGGGGCTTCAAGCCCTCGACAAAGCCCTCGCCCCAGCTGTGGCGACACACGGTGAAGCAGGGGACGCGACGCTCAGCGCTGCCAACCTGCTCGTGGTGGAACTGCGGTCCCAGCTTGCGGAGCTGCGGGAGCGGCTCGCCATCGCCCAAGAGGACCTAGTCGACATGGCGCGCGATGCCGGCGAGATGCAGGGCGCCATCGCGGCTCTGAATGCCCAAGTGCTCGACCTCCAGGCAGAACGCGACGCATGGCAGGCACAGGCGACGTGTCTCTCGGCTCGGGTCCGGCTGGTCGGGTGACGATGATGCAGGACGCGCTCTACAACGCAATTGCAGAGTCCCTCAGCAAGGCGGGTTACATGCCGGCGAGCACCTCCTCCGAGGGCACGGCGGAGAAGACCGCACCTCCCCATCACAATCTGATTGGCGGCGTGGCGCACTCGCCCAGGACGCGCTTGTTGCCTTTGCTGGCCGCTGGCGGTGGCTGGTGCCTGCTCTCGCTCGGTGCCGCCTTCTGCCTCCATGACGAGCTTGCAGTCCGTTTCCACGCAGCAGGGGCCAGGATGAACTGCACAGCAGGATGTCAGGGCGCCCGTTCTACTCCCGCTCGAAACGGTCCCTCGGCACCGCTGGCATCAGCGCCCGGCAAGGCGGCTGCGCTGTCCCGGG
>NZ_JBAWTG010000375.1:0-1318 GCF_037106235.1 Methylobacterium nigriterrae
TGAACCGCTCCAGGTTTCCCGGAGGCTGATTGGCTTGGATCAGGCGGCCAAGGCTTGCACCTCGGCTTGGGTATAGTAGCGCGCTTCCGCCTCGGCGGGAGGCACGTTGCCGATGGGTTCGAGCAGCCGCCGGTTGTTGAACCAGTCGACCCACTCCAGGGTGGCAAACTCGACCGCCTCGAAGGTCCGCCACGGACCGCGCCGGTGGATCACCTCGGTCTTGAACAGGCCATTGATCGTCTCGGCCAAGGCATTGTCGTACGAGTCGCCGACGCTGCCGACGGAGGGCTCGATGCTGGCCTCGGCGAGCCGCTCCGTGTAGCGCAGCGCGAGGTATTGCCCTCCGCGATCCGAATGATGCACGAGCCCGGCACCTCGAACAGGCCGACGCTCGTGCAGCGCCTGCTCCAAGGCGTCGAGCACGAAGCCGGCGTGGGCCGTCCGGGAGACCCGCCAGCCTACGATCCGCCGGGCAAAGGCGTCGATGACGAAGGCCACGTAAACGAAGCCCGACCAAGTGGCGACGTACGTAAAGTCGGACACCCAGAGCATGTTCGGCCGCGGTGGCTGGAACTGGCGATTGACGCGGTCGAGCGGGCAGGCCGCGCCTCGGTCGGGAACGGTGGTGCGGAGCTTCCGCCCTCGCACGACGCCTTGCAGTCCCATGACCCGCATCAACCGCGCCACCGTGCAGCGGGCCACCACCATCCCTTCCCGAGCAAGCTGCCGCCAGACCTTGCGCACGCCGTAGACGCCGAAGTTCGCCTCGTACACGCGCCGGATCTCAGCCGTGAGCATGGCATCCCGCTTGGCTCGGGCCGGTAGCCTCCCGGGATCAGCCCGTCGCGCAGCATGCGTGTGGTAGGTCGACGGGGCGATCGGCAGCACCCTGCAGATCGGCTCGACCCCGTAGACATCGCGGTAGTCGTCGATGAAGGCGATCATGACCGAAACCGGCGGTCGAGCTCCGCCTGGGCAAAATAGGCGCTCGCCTTACGCAGGATCTCGTTGGCTTGGCGCAGCTCGCGGTTCTCCCGCTCCAGTGCCTTGATCCGCTCACGCTCATCCGTCGTCGGTCCGGCCCGCACGCCTTGATCGCGCTCGGCCTGCCTGACCCACTTCCGCAGCGTCTCGCCCGAGCAGCCGATCTTGGCCGCAATCGAACCGATCGCTGCATACTGCGAGCCGTGCTCGTCTTGGTGATCCAGCACCATCCGAACCGCGCGCTCGCGGACTTCGGGGGAATACGGTGGGGTTCGCTTCGTCATGGCTCCAGTCTCTCAAGAGTTGGAGCCTCTGAGAAACCCGGCGCGGTTCA
>NZ_JBAWTG010000376.1:0-1317 GCF_037106235.1 Methylobacterium nigriterrae
GCCGGCCGCCGCGCAGGCGGCGAGGGTCGCGATCATGCTGGTCTGGAACCGGAACACGGCCACGACCGCCGCGAGCGCGAGCAGCAGCGCCCAAGGGTTGAGGCTCTCCGGGACCGGGATGTCGAACCGGATCGGACCGGCCGCGAACGGGCGGACCTCGGCGAAGATGGTGTGGAGCGCGAACCAGACCGCGAGGTTGAGGATCACCCCGACCACCGCCGCCGTGATGGCCGAGAGCGCGCCCGCGAGCGCCCGGTTGCCGCGCAGGCGCTCGACATAGGGAGCCCCGAGGAAGATCCAGAGAAAGCAGGGCGTAAACGTCACCCAGGTGGTGAGCAGTCCTCCGAGCGTGCCGGCCACGAGCGGCGGCAGGCTGCCGGGATTGCGGAAGGCGGCGAGAAAGCCCACGAACTGCGTGACCATGATCAGCGGTCCGGGCGTGGTCTCGGCCATGCCGAGGCCGTCCAGCATCTCGCCGGGCCCGAGCCAGCCGTAATGCTCCACCGCCTGCTGGGCGACGTAGGCCAGCACCGCGTAGGCGCCCCCGAAGCTCACCATCGCCATCTGCGAGAAGAACAGCGCGACTTGGCTGAACACGTCGCCGGGCCCGAGCAGCGCCAGGATGAGCACGACCGGCGCGAGCCAGAGCGCACCCCAGACGCCCAGAACCCGCAGCGCGTGGCCGTGCGCGGCCCACTCCTGCGGGAGCTCGTCATCGCCGAGCAGGTAGGGACCGCCGTCGTCCTTGCCCGAACCGCCGTGCCCGCCACCGGCCCGGAACTGCGCCATCCCGGCCCGGCCGCCGAGATAGCCGATGACGCCGGCCGTCAGGACGATGAGCGGGAAGGGCACGGCGAGGAAGAAGATGCCCGCGAAGGAGGCCGCCGCGAGTGCGAGCATGACCCGGCTCTTCAAGGCCTTGCGGCCGATGCGCAGCACCGCCTGCGCCACGATGGCGAGCACCGCCGCCTTCAGCCCGAAGAACAGGCCGGCCACGAGGCCGACCTTGCCGTAGAGCGCGTAGATCCAGCTCAGGGCCATGATGGCGAGGACGCCCGGCAGCACGAACAGGCCGCCGGCGACGAGGCCGCCGCGGGTGCCGTGCATCAGCCAGCCGACATAGGTGGCGAGCTGCTGCGCCTCCGGGCCCGGCAGGAGCGTGCAGAAGTTCAGCGCGTGCAGGAAGCGGCTCTCGGAGACCCAGCGCTTCTCCTCGACGAGGACGCGGTGCATCACCGCGATCTGCCCGGCCGGCCCGCCAAACGAGAGCGCGGCGATGCGAGACCAGACCGGCAGGGCCTGGCCGAGCGTCACGGG
>NZ_JBAWTG010000377.1:0-1316 GCF_037106235.1 Methylobacterium nigriterrae
ACTCCGGCGTGAACGTTCGTTTCGTTGTCCCCATCAGACACCTTCCAGCCCCCATGGGAGCGTAGCAGAGGTGTCCACTCATTCAGAGGAGGATCAGAACCTCAGGATGTCCCGTCCGACCGTCTCCGCCTCGGACCAACCCAGAGCCCGGGTCCAGGACGGGTTCACGCTCTCGATCCGACCGTTTGGCGCGGCGACGACCTTCAGCACCGGCGACAAGGTCCAGATCCGGTCCCGGTCCCGCGTCTGTGAGGCAACCTGCGCCTCGAGATGGCTCGCTCGGGTCTGAAGCAGGGCCTCGACCCGCTTCCGGTCGCTGACGTCGTGCACGAAGACGTAGAACCCGTCGACCGAGCCGTCGGCTGCGAAGCGCGGCATGTAGCGGATGTCGGCAACCCGGACCTCGCCGTCCGGGCAGGCCCAGTTGAGCTCGAACCGCACCTCCTCGCCCGCAAATGCCCGTTCGATCTGTGGGAGCCGAGCCTCCAACTCGCCTGCGCTGAGCACCTCAGAGAGGGTGTGGCCGACAACCTCCTGTGGCGCTCGCCCCATCCAGGTCTGGTAGGCGGCGTTGGCGAAGCGGTAGGTGAGGCTGCGGTCGATGAAGCCGATCAGGACCGGCATGGCATCGGCCACCAGCCGGAGTTCGGCCTCGCGCGCCCGCAGGGCAGCCGCGGAGCGACGGCTCTCCAGTTGCGCCATCACGGTCCGGGCGAGCGCCTTCAGGATGAACTCCTGCTGCGCGGTCAGGGTGCGTGGCTCGCGGTCGAGCACGCACAGGGTGCCGATGGCCCAACCATCCGGCGTGACCAGCGGGACGCCGGCGTAGAAGCGTAGATGCGGCTCGCCGGTGACCAAGGGGTTGGTGGCGAGCTCTGGCTCCCGCTCGAGGTTTGGCAGGACGAGGATGCCGTCTTCGGCCAAGGTCTGGGTGCAGAAGCCGAAGTGGAGCGGCATCTCGCGAGCATCATGGCCCGCCGCTGCTTTGATCCACTGGCGGTCGGCGTCGATGAAGTTGATGTGCGCCATCGGCGCGTCGCAGGCCTGCGCGGCCATCTGCGCGATGTCGTCGAACTCCGGCTCCGGTGGAGTATCGAGGATGCCGTAGCCGCGCAGCGCAGCGAGGCGCCGGGGGTCGCGAGGTTCGAAGCCCGGCGGACAGGTCTCGTTCACTTTCTGTGTCACGCCGGCCGTCATAACCCACGGCTTCAGCGAGCCCTACGGCCTGTTAGCTCTTGAGCCAGTCCAGAGCGGCTGCGAGCGAGAGAACGCCCATGAAGCTTGAAGCTGTCTTCTCGTAGCGGGTTGCGATGGCA
>NZ_JBAWTG010000378.1:0-1294 GCF_037106235.1 Methylobacterium nigriterrae
GCCATCGCAACCCGCTACGAGAAGACAGCTTCAAGCTTCATGGGCGTTCTCTCGCTCGCAGCCGCTCTGGACTGGCTCAAGAGCTAACAGGCCGTAGGCATCTGCGGTTAATCGCGGTGACCGTGCCTAACTGAGGGCTTCGGACCTTCGGTCCTCGCCCTGCTCGCTGCGCTCGCAGGTAGATCCCCTCCCCTTCCCCTGTGACTCGGCTTCCGTTCACCTGTGAGTTTGATACGAGATTGCCAGCGCGGCGAAGCCGCGATGGCGTCGAGGCGAAGCCGAGACCAGGATGACGGTGGTAGGTCGTGGTGGACCGCGGTTGGTTCAGGGCCTCGGACCTTCGGTCCTCGTCCCGCTCGCTGCGCTCGCAGGTTGATCTACCCGCACCATCTCTCGCTGGTGAACCGGTTTCCCGTCACGTGTGAAGCGGCCGCGGGATTGCCGAGCGGCAGTGCCGCGAGGCATCGAACTCAGCGACTTTGGGCTACCCGCAGCAAGCCGTGGTTGACCGCGCTTGACTCTGGTCCTCGGACCTTCGGTCCTCCTCTCGCTCGCTGCGCTCGCCGTCTCACCGAGTCGTATGCCTGTCACGAGTGACTCACAGTCAGGGAAGCCGAACGACGCAGTCGTGAGGCGTTGCACAGAATTGGACTCAGCCCGTCGCGGCACCCCCTCTCCTCACCCAGATGGTTCAGGGCCTCGGACCTCCGGTCCTCGTTCCCTTGTTCCACCGGCCCGTCATTGGCCGGTGATTCACCGCAGTCGTCCGGAAAGATGCGGCCAGCTCGCGGCACTTTTCCTGAGACCGGTTGAATTACTGAAGCGTCTCAGTGGGAGCCCTGTGATCTCCCGAACATCTGCCGTTTGTTGGCATTGCCTCCGCTGCCGGCCAGCCTCTTCTGTGCATCAGGACGCGAGCTGGCCTCTCACCAACCTGCCCTTCTGCGGCAAGGTGGTTCCACACTGGAACCGCCCCGCCGACCTGAATTGCGGCTCAACGGTCAGGCTGTATGAGGCAGGTCGGGATCTGCCTCGGTCATCGACACTGCACACTCCCACTCTCAGCCGGCGAGCGGCTGCACGCGAACAGCGCGCGCCATCTCGATCAGCTCACGCCCGGTCAGGCCACCTCCGAAGCGCGCGAGATCCTCGACCCGTCTGCCTCGTGCTCCCGCTCGATAGTTGAGCGCCTCGCTCCTAGTTGTCTGGATGCGAGACCTCCTTGGCGGCTGCAACAACCTTGAGGGCTTTCGGGAGCGCGTCCGGATCAGGCGGTTTGGTAACGGGCTTGGCG
>NZ_JBAWTG010000379.1:0-1287 GCF_037106235.1 Methylobacterium nigriterrae
CTCTTGAGAGACTGGAGCCATGACGAAGCATATCCCACCTTTCTCCCCTGAGGTTCGCGAGCGGGCAGTCCGGCTGGTCCGGGAGCATGAGAGCGAGCACGGTTCGCAGTGGGCGGCGATCCAATCGATCGCGGCCAAGATCGGCTGCTCGGGTGAGACGCTGCGGAACTGGGTCAGACAGGCCGAACGCGACGGCGGCGTACGAGCCGGGCTGACGACCGATGAGCGCGAGCGGATCAAGGCGCTGGAGCGCGAGAACCGCGAGCTTCGCCAAGCCAACGAGATCCTGAGGAAGGCGTCGGCGTATTTTGCCCAGGCGGAGCTCGACCGCCGGTTTCGGTCATGATCGCCTTCATCGACGACCATCGTGCGCTCTATGGGGTCGAGCCGATCTGCAGGGTCCTGCCGATCGCCCCGTCGACGTACTACGCCCATGCCGCGCGGCGGGCCGATCCCGCAAGGCTGCCAGGTCGAGCCAGGCGGGACGCGGTGCTCACGGCCGAGATCCGGCGCGTACACGCGGCCAATTTTGGCGTGTACGGCGTGCGCAAGGTCTGGCGTCAGCTCGCGCGCGAGGAGATCGCGGTAGCGCGCTGCACGGTGGCGCGGCTGATGCGGGCGATGGGCCTGCAAGGCGTCGTCCGCGGACGCAGGGATCGCACGACCGTTCCCGATCCGGCGGCAGCCTGCCCCCTCGACCGGGTCAACCGGCAGTTCAAGGCCGAGTGCCCGAATCGGCTGTGGGTCGCGGATTTCACGTACGTCGCCACCTGGGGTGGCTTCGTCTACGCGGCATTCGTGATCGATGTCTTCGCCCGCCGGATCGTGGGTTGGCGTGTGTCGCGCTCAGCCCGGGCGGACTTCGTTCTCGATGCCCTCGAGCAGGCCCTGCACGAGCGCCGCCCCTTCGCCGGCAGCGGCCTCGTGTGTCACTCCGACCGCGGGTCGCAATACGTAAGCATCCGCTATACCGAGCGCCTGGCCGAGGCTGGCGTCGAACCTTCCGTCGGCAGCGTGGGCGATTCCTATGACAATGCTCTCGCCGAGACGGTGATCGGCCTGTTCAAGGCCGAGGTGATCCACCGGCGCGGGCCGTGGCGTTCGTTCGAGGCGGTCGAGTTCGCCACCCTTGAATGGGTGGATTGGTTCAACACCCGGCGGCTTCTCGAACCCATCGGCAACGCCCCTCCCGCCGAGGCCGAAGCACGCTACTATGCACAAGCCGAGGTCCGAGCCTTGGCTGCCTGATCCAAACCAAACAGCCTCCGAAATTCCCGGAGCGGTTCA
>NZ_JBAWTG010000380.1:0-1286 GCF_037106235.1 Methylobacterium nigriterrae
TCCGGCGTGAACGTTCGTTTCGTTGTCCCCATCAGACACCTTCCAGCCCCCATGGGAGCGTAGCAGAGGTGTCCACTCATTCAGAGGAGGATCAGTCTGACCCGCCCTGCGGTCCAATAGGGCTTGATCCAGTGAACCTTAGCAAGGGCGCGGCGCCGCTCGCGGATTGGGCTTTACGAAACGCGTTCCATACTGCGGGCACTGATCGTGCTGCCTCGGCTCACGATGAAGATCATACGGGCCGTGTCGGTCCGCGCGGCGCGGGCCAGACTGCTGACCTGAGCCGCTGAGCAGGGTATTGGATAAGGATTGCCCGATGGCCCTTGATGCCCGATTGGACTGTCCTGAACGCTGTTAACGATCCAAGCCGCCTCGCCGAGCTGGAGGCCTACGGCATTCTCGGCACCCCGGCCGAGGAGGGGTTCGAGGACATCGTGCAGCTTGCCGCCCTGGTGTGCGCGGCCCCAGTCGCATTGGTCAGCTTGGTGGCCGCAAACCGGCAGTGGTTCAAAGCCCGCATCGGGTTCCCAGCCTGCGAAACCGACCTGAACGCATCCGTCTGCGCCTACGCTCTGGCCGAACCGGATCTGCTCGTCATCCCCGATCTCACGCAGGATCCTCGCACCCGCACCAATCCCCTCGTCACAGGCGACCTGCAGATCCGCTTCTATGCGGGTGCGCCGCTGCGCACAGCCAACGGGCTCGTGCTCGGCAGCCTGTGCGTGATCGACCATCACCCACGGTCCGAGGGACTGAATCCTGCGCAGGGCGATGCTCTGCGGCGGTTGGCGCGTCAGGTCATGCTGCTCCTGCGCGAGCGTCGGCAAGTGGTGGCTATGCAGGCCGCCGAGGCACAGGCTCAAGCAGCGGCGACCCGGCGCACCGCTCTGATCGAGCTGGGCGACGTCTTGCGGGACGTTTCAACGGCCGCCGAGATGACGGCCCGAGCCTCTGAGATCGTCGGCCGCACCCTGAATGCCAGCCGAGCCGGCTACGGCGAGACCGACGCCACGGGTGAGTTCATCACGATCATCGAGGAATGGGCGCCGCCTGGTGCAACTAGCCTGATCGGACGCCAGCGCTTCGCCGATTACGGTGACCTTGGCCCGGTGATCGAGCGCGGCGAGATGCTGGTGATCGCTTCCATAACAGACGACCCCCACACCGCTGCCCATCCCGAATCGCTTGTGAACCGCTCCGGGAATTTCGGAGGCTGTTTGGTTTGGATCAGGCAGCCAAGGCTCGGACCTCGGCTTGTGCATAGTAGCGTGCTTCGGCCTCGGCGG
>NZ_JBAWTG010000381.1:0-1279 GCF_037106235.1 Methylobacterium nigriterrae
CGTGCTCAAGGGGCACGGGCGCCAACGCACCGACAGCACGCACGTGCTGGCGGCCGTGCGCGACCTCAACCGGATCGAGTTGTTGGCCGAGACGCTGCGCGCGGCTCTCAACGCGGTCGCGGCCCTTGTCCCCGACTGGCTGCGCCGTGTTGCCCCACCCGACTGGCACGAGCGCTACGATCGCCGGATCGAGGATGCGCGCCTGCCCACGACCGGCCCCAAACGCGAGGCTTACGTGCTCCAGGTCGGGGCGGACGGCTACCGCCTGCTCGACGCGCTGGATGGCGCGGGCGCCCCGCCACTCGCTGTCGCCTTGCCATCCGTCGCCGTGCTGCGCCGGGTGTGGGCGCGGCACTTCGCGCGCGCCGGTGACGGCAGCCCACCCGCCGGTGCCGGCATCCGATTGCGCCCGGTGCAGGGGCGTGGACCCGGTGACCGGATCGAGTCGCCCTACGACGTCGATGCTCGGTTCCGAGCCAAGTCCGGAGCCGACTGGACGGGCTACATGGTCCACCTGACCGAGACCTGCGACCCCGATCTGCCTCGGCTGGTCGTTCACGCCGACACCACTCCGGCCAATGTGCACGAGGCGATGCGCACTGCCGCGATCCATGTCGCCCTGGCCAGCTCGGGACTGCTCCCTTGCGAGCACCTGGTCGACGCCGCCTACGTGAGCGCCGAGCATCTGGTCACGGCCCGCGAGCGGCATGGCATCGCCCTGATCGGCCCGACGCGGCCGAACCAGAGTTGGCAGATGCGTGCGGAGGATGCGTTCCAGGTCACCGACTTCGCGGTCGACTGGGAGCGCCACCGCGTGCGCTGCCCCGAGGGGCACGCGAGCACGAGTTGGGGCGCGTACCGGGACAAGGCGAGCGGACGCCCATTCATCCGAGCGGGCTTCAGTCCCGCCGTCTGCCGCGCGTGCCCTGCCAAGCCGCGCTGTACCCGGGCGGCGAGCCGCCGACTCAGCCTGCATCCGCGCGCCGAGCACGAGGCGCTGGCGGCTGCGCGCATGCGGCAGGAGAGCGAGGAAGGCCGGCGGCTCTACGGGCAGCGGCAAGGCATTGAGGGGACGATCGCGCAAGGCGTGCGCAGCTTCGGCCTGCGCCGGGCACGCTACCGCGGGCTGGCGAAAACGACCTTGCAGAGCGTGGCGACGGCGGCCGCTCTCAACGTCGATCGCCTCGCTGCCTGGTTCTCGCTGCGTCCGCTGGCACCCACGCGCACCTCACGCTTCAAGGCCCTCACGGCATAGCTGTCGAATTCGCCAACAGTGTCC
>NZ_JBAWTG010000382.1:0-1272 GCF_037106235.1 Methylobacterium nigriterrae
CGTGCCATTGCAACGCGCTACGAGAAGACCGCCTCAAGCTTCATGGGCGTTCTCGCCCTCGCGGCTGCGCTCGACTGGCTCAAGAGCTAACAGGCCGTAATCCTGGCATTCCTCACCTTGGTCGCTCTCGCCCTGGTGCACCTTGAGAGACCGCGTGCTCAGATCACCGCTATGGCAGTGTTCGCGACCGCCATGGTCTCGACGCTCGGGCTGATCGCGCTCCATGAGCGGCCCTTCGACGGGCCTATGCCGGTGAGCGCCGCCGCCTTGCAGAGTGCTCTCTCAATCGTGGCGCAGAAGCCTACCACCGAGTCCCGGTAAGCCGCACAGTCGTCGCTGGAGCGAAGGCTGCATGTAGCCCAGCGGCCGTTAGCTCGAGTTTGGCCAACTGGAAGGCGGTTGCGAGCTCGCATTACCAACCTTGACGGCAATTGTGCGATGCAGCATCAGGGCTGCGCGCCGCACAATGTGAGTCGCTGCGCAAGTCCAGTTCCGAGGGGCCATTCATGTCCACCACCCAGCCGAGCTTCGAGATCCCGGCCGAGATGCGCGACTTCGCCGAGAAGAGCGTCGAGCAGGCGCGCAGCGCCCTCACCAGCTTCATCCAGAACGCCCGCAAGGCGGCCGACTCGCTGCAGACCTCCACCAAGACGGCCGAACTGCCGGCCAGCGTCGCCTTCTCGCGCGGGCTGGCCTTCACCGAGCAGAACGTCACGGCCGCCTTTGATCTGGCTCAGAAGCTGGTGCGTGCACGTGACGTGCAGGAGGCCGTGCAGCTCCAGTCTGACTACGTCCGCACGCAGTTCGCTGCCTTGCAGACCCAGGCCAAGGAGCTCACGAGCGCAGTTCAGCCCAACAAGGCCTGATCGGCTCTGACTGACCTGCGCGTTGAACACCACTGAGCGCATCTCAGCGTGGGCGAGGACATCAGCCGACCTCTGTTTCGCAGCCCGTCGCACTCCGGGCTCACTCGACCGGAGTGCGTCTGATTAAGAGAGACCGCGGTCGGTACTGACCGCGGCCCGCTTGTATCGGCTGTCGGCACCTACTTGCGGCTGTAAGCGAGTGCAGCCCGCCGGTTGCCGGAGCGCCCGCTCGCGTCCGAGATCTCGACCTCATCCCGCCGGATCGTGTCCCGCACCGTCTCAACACGCTGCGTGCGCTCCCGCCGGACCACTGATCCTCCCCCGTTTTTGTGGACACGGAGGTTACGTTGCCCAGCGCTGCTCGGCCTGCTCAGGCGTACGGTACCCGAGGGCTGAGTGGAGGCGC
>NZ_JBAWTG010000383.1:0-1268 GCF_037106235.1 Methylobacterium nigriterrae
TGAACCGCAGCGGGTTTTCCGGAGGCTCCGACTCTTGAGAGACTGGAGCCATGACGAAGCATACCCCACCCTTTGCCCCCGAGGTCCGCGAGCGGGCAGTCCGGCTGGTTCGGGAGCATGAGAGCCAGCACGGCTCACAGTGGGCGGCGATCCAGTCGATCGCGGCCAAGATCGGTTGCTCGGGCGAGACGCTGCGGAACTGGGTCCGCCAGGCCGAACGCGACCAAGGCGTGCGAGCAGGTCCAGCGACGGAGGAGCGCGAGCGGATCAAGGCGCTGGAGCGAGAGAACCGCGAGCTGCGGCAAGCCAATGAGATCCTGAGGAAGGCCTCGGCGTATTTTGCTCAGGCGGAGCTCGACCGCCGGTTCCGGTCATGATCGCCTTCATCAACGACCACCGCGACGTCTACGGGGTCGAGCCGATCTGCAGAGTTCTGCCGATCGCCCCGTCGACCTACTACACGCATGCCGCACGACGGGCTGAACCCGACAAGCTGCCGGTCCGGGCCAAGCGGGACGCGGCGCTCATGGTCGAGATCCGGCGCGTGTACGAGGCGAACTTCGGCGTCTGCGGCGTCCGGAAGGTCTGGCGGCAACTCGCCCGGGAGAAGATCTCGGTGGCTCGGCTCGCACGGTGGCGCGGCTGATGCGGACGATGGGCTTAGCGGGAGTGGTGCGGGGCAAGACGGTCCGCACCACTGTGCCCAACCCAGCTGCCGCTTGCCCACTCGATCGGGTGAACCGTAACTTCAAGGCGCCGCGCCCGAATGCGTTGTGGGTCTCGGATTTTACGTACGTCGCCACATGGGCCGGCTTCGTCCACGTGGTCTTCGTCATCGCTGCTTATGCCCGCCGGATTGTGGGCTGGCGCGTGTCACGCTCGGCCCGTGCGGACTTCGTGCTCGATGCCCTGGAGCAGGCCCTTCATCAGCGTCGGCCCTTCGCCGGCAGTGGCCTCGTCTGTCACTCCGACCCCGGATCGCAGTACGTGAGCATCCGCTACACCGAGCGCCTTGCCGAGGCGGGCATCGAACCCTCCGTCGGCAGCGTCGGGGACAGCTATGATAACGCGCTGGCTGAGACGGTGATCGGCCTGTTCAAGACCGAGTGATCCATCGGCGCGGGCCGTGGCGAAACTTCGAGGCAGTGGAGTTTGCCACCCTCGAATGGGTGGATTGGTTCAATTATCGCCGGCTGCTCGAACCGATCGGCAACGTCCCTCCCGCCGAGGCGGAAGCCCACTATTATGCCCAGGCCGAGGTCCAAGCC